>CAMYNE010000568.1 GCA_947259675.1 uncultured Pirellulaceae bacterium | reverse complement strand
TTCGCGACGCGGATTCAGGAGCTGCGCGCAGAGCCTCAGTTTTATCACACGCTACTTAACAATTGTGCAAACGGGATTACTCGACAGACCTACGAGTTAACTCCAAAACCGATCAACTGGCTGGATCCTCGAATCGTGTTGCCCGGTTACTCGGGCCAATTCGCATTCGAAAACGGGTTGGTGGGTGATCGCGCGGGCGGCCAAACGTTTGAAGAACTTCAACCAGCATCTCGGATTGATGAAAAGGCGCGAATCGCTGGCATCACGCCTACGTTCTCGCAGGACATCAGGGCTGGCACGAAACAAAAATATTAACCGAACCTTCTACGCAACCTTCTGTCTATCAGAAAAGCTCAACTGCCAGTCAGGAATCCATGACGGTCCTAAGGTAGCGATGTCGGGTGACCGGCTAGTGAATGGCGCGAGAGTCTCATTGAGAGACGGGCGGGCCAGTCAACCATCGGCGATCAAGCTGATACGGACGACCGTGATCAAAAGCAAGTTCTTGGCCAAACTTCGTTGAGTCTTGAATCTCAGGTTTCATATTTGAGATTCGAACACTTGGAAAACATGATCGGCTGCCGATTTGGAGTACATGGTTCATGTCCCGAAGGTTGTGGGTTCGAATCCCACCAGTCCGACTCTTAACGACGGACTGTAGATCAACGGTAGATCGGCGTACGTCTCTGATCAAAACTTCGCCGGTCATTTTTTTACGAACAATTGAAACAGCTCGACTGACGATTCGGAGTACATGGCAACTGTAAGTTCGAACCTTACCCGGTCCATTTGAAAAAATTGGGCCGGAACTCTGGTCACCCCTTCGTCGAGACTTTTCAAAACGTCGATCTGGCTGCCGGAGTGGACTACATCAACCATAACCTGAAGGTGTCTGCTCCATCTCTTCGCCAGATCATTTTTATGGAGTATTTATTAATGGCTAACAAGAGTTTATTTTCCAGCATCAGCAGTTGGCTTCCGCGTGCAAACGTTGTGAACGAAGCGGGCGGACGTGCTTACAAACTGTTGCCGAAGCACGCGCTGGCTCAAATCGCAGCGACCGGATGCTTCAACGGTACGTTTTACGCTTCGGGCGCGGCGCAGTTGGACCAGGTTCGTAATCTGATCAATGAAATCGAAGACAACCAATTCTTGGCAAAGCTTGCGATCTACTCGCGCGACAAGGCGTTCATGAAGGACATGCCGGCTGCGCTGTTGGTTGCGCTTTCGAACCGGGACACGGAGTTGATGCACAGTGTCTTTGATCGTGTCGTCGACAACGGTCGCGTCTTGCGAACGGCTTTCCAGATGATTCGTTCGGGCCAGTTTGGCCGCACGAGCCTGTCATCCAGTTTGCAGCGCGCTTTTCAGCGATGGTTGAACGAGGCGTCGGTCACCAAGTTGCTTTCGGCGTCGATCGGTAACGATCCGAGTTTGCGCGATGTATTGCGAATGGCTCGACCAAAGCCGCAAGACAATGCGCGACGAGCACTTTTCGGCTGGCTTACTGATAAGGAAGTTGAAAAGTGGGCCCCGGCGACGTACAGCGATCTTCCAGTAGAAGTCCAGGCTTTGATTTCGTTCCGCAACTCGGAATCGGAAAAAGCTCAGGCGCTGATCGCCGGAGATCTGAACGTTCGCTGGGATTTGCTGGCCGATTCGGCTCGCGGCCCGCTGGTCTGGAAGTCGATCGTGCGACAGATGGGTCCGCAGGCATTGCGAATGAACCTGAACACGTTGTTGCGACAAGGTGTTTTTGTGAACGCAGGTGGATCCACCGACAAGACGATGATCGACTACGTGGCTGGACGTTTGAGCGACGCCGACGGTGTTGCTCGGTCACGACAATTCCCGTACCAATACTTCGCGGCTTACTTGAATGCCAGCGACGAAATTCCGCACAAGATCAAGTCCGCTTTGAACGTGGCGGCTGAAATTGCGTGTGGAAACACGCCGCAGCTTTCGGGTCCGGTTGTGATTGGCCTGGATACGTCAGGTTCGATGAGCTGCGCCGTTACGGGTCACCGTGGTCGAGGCTCAACGAGCAAGATGCGATGTGTTGATGTAGCGTCGTTGTTTGCAGCTGCAGTTTTGCGGCGAAACCCGGACAGCGTTGTGATTCCGTTTGACACGCAGGCGTACAAGGTTCGAGTCGACGCGAGTGACACGATTTTGAGTCTGTCCAAGCGACTGGCCAAGTACGGCGGTGGTGGAACGAACTGCTCGCTTCCGATCGCGGAAGCGAATGGACGATACCGACGCCGACGATTCGCGGGCGTTATTCTTGTCAGTGACAACGAAAGTTGGCTTGGCAAGGGGCGTTACGGATCAACAGCCGTAATGACGGAATGGAAGCATTTCGTTGCCAATCAAAAGAAGTTAGCCGGTCACGAATCGGTTGATCCGAAGTTGATTTGCATCGACATCCAGCCGTATGGAAATACGCAGGCTCCGGAACGGAGCGAGATTTTGAACATCGGTGGCTTCAGTGACGCAGTCTTCAAGGTCGTCTCCTCGTTCTTGGCAGACGATAATCGATTCATCGACGAGATCGAATCGGTAGAGCTTTAAGAGATCGTCTTGAAGCGGACAAAAATAACGCCTTCGATCAAATTTGGTCGAAGGCGTTTTTTTCGACGATTGAGCAAATGAACGGTTCGTCCCACTTCACTTTTCTGCAGTATTTGAAAGTGATTCACGCGGTGCAAAAAACATATTTGCCATCCTGAAAGAGCCTAGTTGGACAGCGCCATATTCGGTCTCTCGCACGGAAAAACA
>CAMYNE010000567.1 GCA_947259675.1 uncultured Pirellulaceae bacterium | reverse complement strand
CTCATCCTGGGAGTTTTCGCAGCGGGTACTGCCCTGGCAACCACCCAGGCATCCTTTGATGTCAAAAATCCCAAGAACCAGGAAATCAACAAAAAGTGCATCATGTGTCATTTGAAGGAAAACAAATCACTGGTGCTCCAGTGGGAAAATTCACCCCATGCCGCGGCCAAGGAAGGTCAGGTTGCCTGTTACACCTGCCACGCGGCGGATGAAGGCGATGAAATGGGCTACAAACATGAAGGCGACTTTATCTGTGCAGCTGAACTGGCAACACCAGAAACGATTAACCTGATCCTGAGTGGCCGCGGCGATTTTTGTATGCCGATTTTGCCTGAAACGGCGTCCAGACTGAACCTGGTGCCGTTGGTCGAGAAGAATACATCCAATTATGCGACGGCGTTTTTGACGCCGCTCGATCACAAATCGGCTCGCACCGGAATCACGGCCGAGGAACGGGCTGTTTGCGTTCGCGCAATCGCTGACCCCACCAGTAATCCCGAGGATTTTCAACGGCCCGGACATGTTCATCTGCTGATGGCAAAAGAAGGTGGTGTTCTTCGTCGCGCCGGCCACACCGAAGCGACTGTCGATCTGGCGCGGATGGCGGGACTGGCTCCGGCCGGCGTTCTGTGTGAAGTTCTTGACAACGACGGTAATCGGGCGACTCGAGATCGGCTGGTTGAAATCGCGGCACAGCACAACCTGAAAATCATTACCATCGAGGAATTGATTGCTTATCGAAGAGTGAGCGAAAAACTGGTTTCGCAAACGGCGTCCGCTACACTTCCGACCAAATACGGTGAATTCCGGGTCGTCGCCTACGATGTGCAATATGAAAACCAGCAGCCGGTTGCCCTCATCATGGGCGAGCCCGAAAAACAAAAAAACCAGGCTCCGCTTGTTCGTATGCATAGCAGCTGTTTCACCGGTGACCTTGTCAGTTCGCTTCGCTGTGATTGCGGCGACCAACTCCATCTCGCGCTCAGCATGATTGCCAGGGAGGGACATGGCGTGCTGGTCTACTTGCCCCAAGAAGGTCGCGGAATTGGATTGAGCGAAAAAATCAAGGCCTATGCGTTGCAGGATGAAGGCATGGATACGGTTGAAGCCAACCACGCACTTGGTCACAAAGCGGATATTCGAGATTACGGCGTCGGAATTCAAATCTTGAAAGACATTGGGCTGAAAGACATTCGTCTGCTGACCAACAATCCCAAAAAGACCGAAGCCTTTAATTTGCGCGGCTTTGACTTGAAGGTTGTTGATCAGGTTCCAATCTTGCCGCCGATCAACGAACACAACCAACAGTACCTCGCAACCAAACGCGAAAAACTGGGACACAAACTGCCTTTGAACGAATCGTAGTCGCAGCTGGATTCATGAAAATTCAGTGACCTTAAACGAGCAAGCGGTAACCAAAACGACAATTCAGTGACCAAAATGCGCATGCCTGGAGCCCAGTCATCCTGAAGGAGCCTAGCCCGCATTTCTCACAAGTCGTAGGCCGGCAACGAGCAAACGTTGTAATTGCCGGAACTACAGCCGCTTTTCTGGAAGCAACGCAAAAACAGTTTGCAAGTCGAATTAGTGGCGTTTGCGCTGTTCAGGCAAAGCACCTACGCGACTTTGTTCCGGCCTACGTGAGAAATCCCGGCTAGGCGACTGAAGGATCTCTCGTGTTTGATCGAGCTTGTGCCGTCGCAAAGCTCTCTCAAAATCAAATCGCTCATTTCCTATCCATGAGACAAGATTGGCGTGAACGGCGGCTATTTTAGTGAACCACTGCAACCTGCATCGAAAATTCCGATTGCACGGTGTTGGTACTGAACCGGATATTTCGGTTTTTTCTCTAAAGCCAACAAGGTAAAAATTCTCGGCCAACCAAAAGTCGTGCATTTTCCCAGTCGAATCCGTCGATAACGACAATGGGAATTGCTTTTTACAAAGCTGGGGCATGGACGCGCCCGCGGAAAACTGGCACCGCGTATCGATGACTGCCGGATGTTCACGTAGTTGGTCGCGTCCATGATGGAAGCTCGAAAAATACGCAACGATATTGTTGCTGTTGGTTTACTTGCCCTGATCGTGTTTCTTGTTGCTGCGCTGGCAACCTACGACCCGGCAGACCCGGTTAAGTATTTCTCCTCGCCAATCATTGGCAGCTTTTACCAACCGGATCAACTTGTCTTTCCGATCAATGAGCAAGTACAAAACGCTTGCGGCCCGATCGGAGCTTTCTCGGCCGATCTGCTTCTGAACGTACTTGGCGTTGGGGCATTCTACCTGATCATTGGGCTGGTCGCTTTGGAGGTCGCGCTTTTTCAAAAACAGTCGGTTGCTTCGCCTTTCATTCGGATGATTGGCTGGATGCTAAGCCTGGCTGGTTTGACGGCGTTGGCAACGATGTTGCTTCCCGGAGGTGTGCTGAGTCCTGTGATTGGTGCGGGCGGTTATCTTGGCGCGCTGGGGGCCGGACTTCTGGCAATCAACGTCGGTTTTGCGGGCAGCATCATTATCGCAACTTGCGTTGCCATTGCCGGATTGATGATGTGGACAGAGTACCTGATGTTTCGTGCGGGGCGACTCATGTTTGCGCCTGCCTTCGTCGCCGCCGCAGCGTTGCTGCCATTTGGATTGGTTCATCGTTTCATGATGTGGTTCAATTCTCGAGGTAGCGCCGAACTAAGCGCAGACGATATCGGCGAAGGAATCTTCAGCGACGAGGACGATGAACTTCGGACCATCCGATTCCGGCGACGCGATCTGGAACCTGAAACAG
>CAMYNE010000566.1 GCA_947259675.1 uncultured Pirellulaceae bacterium | reverse complement strand
CCAAAAAGCTCAGAGAAGACGCAATTAAGCTGGAAATCAAGCCATTTGATGAAGCGAACGATGAGGCTATTCGACCCTATGCTGTAAAATCTGACGAGGAAGCGACAAAACAGAAAGGAGATATGTTGCCGGCCATCAACCAAACGACGGTCGAAGAGGGAAAAGCGAAATCGGAAGCCGACGACGATGGGTCGTTCATTACGATCGTGACCGGTTTACCAAGAACCGGTACTTCGATGGCGATGCAGATGTTAGACGCTGGTGGAATGGAGATCTTGAGCGATGCAAACCGCGTTGCCGATGAAGACAATCCGAAGGGATATTATGAGTTGGATGATGTCAAAAAAATGGCGACCAGCAACAAATTTATGGAGCAAGCCGAAGGCAAGGTGGTCAAAGTTGTCGCCCAGCTTTTGCCGTACTTGCCGAAGGATCTGAACTATCGCGTTGTATTTATGGATCGACCTCTGGAAGAAGTCCTGGCTTCCCAGCACACCATGCTCGGTCGCCATGATCAAACGGGCGCGGAAATTGATGACGATCGACTTAAGTCGGTTTTTCAACGTCAGTTGCAGGCCTGCGTCGAAATTTTGCGACGAAATCGCATCCCGACGCAGCGAGCAGTTTACAGTGACTTTGTTTCAAACCCTCAAAAGGCCGCCGAAAGACTCCAAAAGTTTCTCAAAAAAGACCTCGACATTGACAAAATGGTACAAACCGTTGACCCGAGCTTGTATCGCCAGCGAGCAGGTCAAGTTAATCAGGCTTGACCATTCCGCTTAACAAACCTCGGACAAAATCATTCCTGACCGATTCAAACGTAGAATGGTCAAATTTGGTCGTCTGAAGTTGGGCAGGAGTGTGCAACTTACGACGAGTTAGCCCGTTGTAGCGAATCACCGATTGGAAAAAACCATGGAAACTACGGATTCAACTGACAAGATTGTTCGGAAGATCGTCGTCCTCGGAGGTGGAAGCGCGGGCTTTTTGGCTGCGGTTGCGATTGCCAAAAAATTGACAGACGTTGAATTGACCGTGATTCGTTCGACCAAAATGGGCGTGATTGGCGTTGGCGAAGGGACCATTCCGTCCGTCGTTCAGTTCTTGCACCGTTTTCTGGGCATCGATGTCAAGGCCTTTAACCGCGGAGCCCAACCAAGCATCAAACTTGGAATCAAATATATCTGGGGAAAACGTCCTTTCTTCAATTACACGTTCAGCGCGCAGTTGACTCAAAACCATCCCCTGTTGCCAATTCCGAAAGGCTACTTCTGCCAAGACGATTTTGAGTATGCCGATCTCAATTCGGCTTTGATGCGGTACGGCAAAGTTGCGTTGCGCAGACGTGACGGTGCTCCACATTTCAATCCGAATTTTGCCTATCACATGGAAAACGAAAAGTTCGTCTCTTATTTCGAGACTCTCGGTGACGAACTTGGAATCCACAAGATTGATGCCATTGTGGACGAGGTCAAGGTCGGCCCCGACGGTGTTGAATCGCTGAAACTGGACGACGGGCGGATCGTTGAAGGCGATCTCTTCATCGACGCCAGTGGTTTCCGCGCCGAATTGATCGATAAGGCGTTAAAGGAACCCTATGTCGATTTTGGAGATGCCCTTTTTTGTGATCGGGCGGTCGTTGGTGGCTGGGAACGAAGCGATGAAGATCCTTACAATCCGTACACGACAGCGGAAACCATGGACGCGGGTTGGGCGTGGCAAATTGAGCATGACGATTTAGTCAATCGTGGATACGTTTTCTGCTCGAGATATCTCAGCGAAGATGAAGCCGTTGCCGAATTTACCCGCAAGAATCCCAAGGTTAAAATGCCGCGGGTGATTAGCTTTAACGCGGGCGTTCGAAAGAGAACCTGGGTCAAAAATGTCGTTTCGATTGGCAACTCTGCGGGTTTCGTCGAACCGATTGAGGCCACAGCGATTGGCATGATCTGCGATTCGGTTTCACGATTGATCCGCGGACTGTCGGCTTCCAACATGAGGCTGCTCGACATCCAGCGTGATATCTATAACCGCATCGTCTTCAAAAACTGGGAGATCATTCGCGACTTTATTGCATTGCATTATAAGTTCAACAACCGACTTGATACGCCATTTTGGAAGATGTGTCAAAACGAGGTTCCGCTAGGCGAAGCCCAGGAAATCGCGGACTATTTCAAAGAAGTCGGGCCAGACTTCTCATTCATCAATGTCGAACTAAAGCGGGATTTCTTCACGGCCGAGGGTTACATTGCCATGTTGGTCGGCCAACAGGTCGAATACAAACGGACTCTCAACATCGACGCCAATATGCGCAGTACGTGGAAACAATTTAAGCAAAGACTCGCCTCAATTGTCGACAACGCATTGACGATGGATGAGTATCTTGATTCACTCCGCAACACCAAATTGAAATCGCCTTATTCACAAAACGGCACGCCGGGCCAACCGAACCAGAAGCAAACCGTAAAAATGGGCGACGAAAAAGAGGGCGAGCTAAACTGGCATTAATCGGGCAATCGTGCTGACACCGCTTCGCGGCTGATAAAAAGCACGACGAACATACGCTCATCGCTATCTACTGATGCCTTTGGCAATAGACAAATTACCCGGTCGAAATAAGCTCGTGAAATTCGTCTTCGCTAATAATCTTAACCCCAAGCGACTCTGCCTTCGTTTTCTTACTGCCAGCTTTGGCTCCCGCGACCAGATAGTCGGTCTTGGATGACACGCTCGAACCAGCTTTGCCGCCGTGCTGCCGAATGAGTTCCTTGATCTCTTCTCG
>CAMYNE010000565.1 GCA_947259675.1 uncultured Pirellulaceae bacterium | reverse complement strand
AGTTTGCCGGTATACCTGGCGATTGTTCGACCGGGTCATTTGTTGACGCGGCATATCGTCGCCGTATCCCAAATGTTGATCTCGGCGCTTTTGATCCATGTCACCGGCGGGCGGATTGAAACCCATTTTCATGTGTTTGGTTCGCTTGCGTTTCTGGCCTTTTACCGAGACTGGAAAGTTCTGATTACGGCAACGCTCATTGTTGGTATCGATCACTTCGTTCGAGGAGTTTTTTGGCCTCAATCTGTTTTCGGTATTTTGACAGCCAGCAAGTGGCGATGGCTCGAACATGTTGGTTGGGTCGTTTTTGAAGATATCTTTTTGCTCAAATCGATCAATGACAGTATTGCCGAAATGAAGCGTATTGCGTTGGGGCAAGCCAGACTTGAATCGACAAACGAAATCATCGAAGCTGAAGTCCAACAGCGCACTGCCGAATTGAAGGCCAGCCAGGAAAGCCTGAGCACTGCCAAGGAACTGGCAGAGAGCGCGAACCGGGCCAAGAGCGCTTTCCTGGCGAACATGAGTCACGAAATCCGAACACCGATGAATGGCGTAATTGGAATGACCGAACTGGCGCTCGATACCAAACTAGATCGAGAGCAGCGAGAATACCTTTCGACCGTCCGCTCTTCGGCCGAGACACTACTCACGTTGATCAATGACATCCTTGACTTTTCCAAGATCGAAGCGGGCAAGATGGAGTTGTATAATACCGACTTTTCATTGCGCGAAAGTGTCGGCGACTGTCTTTCCACGCTGGCTCTGCGTGCTCACACCAAGGGACTGGAATTGGCTTTCGAAGCCAAACCCGATGTACCGGAATATCTGGTCGGCGATGTTCAGCGGTTGCGACAGATCATCGTCAATCTTGTTGGTAATAGCATCAAATTTACGTTTAAAGGTGAAGTTGTCGTCCGTGTCGAAAATGTCAACGGCGAGGCAAATCATTCTAATGGAGATTTGGTCGGCCTACATTTTAGTGTGGCGGATTCCGGAGTCGGCATGTCACATGAAAAACTCGATGCTATTTTCCATCCTTTTGAACAAGCCGATAGTTCCACGACGCGTCAGTATGGTGGGACAGGACTGGGGCTCGCAATTTCCAAACAGCTTGTTAATTTGATGGGCGGAAGAATCTGGGCAGAAAGTTCGGCCGGCGACGGTTCAACGTTTCACTTTCAGATCAAACTCCCAAAAGGCCAACAACCTGAACATCAAGAGCCGCCCATGGCGGTCATGGGACTGCACAATCAAACCGTACTTGTGGTCGACGACAATGAAACCAATCGACGAATCCTGGAAGGAATGCTCCGCATGTGGGGCATGCAATCGGTCTCTGTTAGCTGCGGACTCGATGCGATCGCCGAATTGGACAGGGCGAAAAACTCAGGAGCTCCAATCCGCCTGATGATCTCGGATGTTAACATGCCTCAAATGGATGGGTTCATGCTGGCTGAAGAAGTGCTTAACGATGAACAAAACATCACCAAGATTATTCTGTTGACATCCGCCGATCGTTCCGGCGATATCAAACGATGCGCTGATCTGGGAATCGAGCACCATTTGGTCAAACCTGTAATACAAAACTCATTGCTCAACGCCATCATCGACTCGTTGAATTGTCGGGTCGATTCGATCACGGCCGCAATCAACCAATCGCAAAGCAGCGATCCGTCACGAAAGCTTCGAATCCTGTTGGCCGAGGACAATTTGGTGAATCAAAAATTCGCCGTTCGCGCCATTGAAAAACGGGGCCACGAGGTTGTCGTCGCTCAAAACGGAATGGAAGCTGTCGAGTTGTGGCAATCTGAACCCTTTGATCTGGTCCTGATGGATGTTCAAATGCCTGAAATGGACGGGCTGGAAGCCGCCAACAGGATCCGCCAGCTCGAAATCGAGAGCGGGGAGCGTACAATCATCATTGCCTTAACTGCCCACGCCATGAAAGGCGACGACGAAAAATGCCTCTCCGCCGGAATGGACGGATACCTCAGTAAGCCGATCAAGCCGAACGAGCTTTTTTCCGCTATCGAAGAATTCCTCACACCGTCTGAGGAAAAAAACCAGTCAGAAATCGATCACAGAAGTTGAACCCATGTCTATCATTGATCGTGAGCAATTACTGGATAATCTCGACGGCGACCTGGAGTTACTCCGGGATGCCTCCGAGTTACTGCGTGAAGAGAGTCAAATCATGCTGTACGAAATTCGTGCGGCTCTAGCGGCAGGAGACATCGAGTCGGTTCATGCAGCCGCGCATTCGCTTAAAGGCATGATCTCGAATTTCATGGCTGAGTCAGTCTGTGAAACGACGATGCAAATCCTGATGATTAATGACCCACGTTTTCTTCCCAATGCGGCGCCAAAACTGGATAAGTTGAGCAAACAAATCGAATTGATGCAGACCGAAATTCAACAAATCCTGGAATCTGAAACATCCAAATAAGCGATTCGAAATCAGAAGATCACCGCCCCTTCGGGCGGTTGGCCAAGTTCACTCGAATCGTCTAAACTCAACTTCGAAGCAATCTCACGCGAAAAAAAGCGAGTCCACAAAATGGCACTTTGGTCAAAATTTTTCGGCGCCGGCCAGAAGCATACTAATGATGCACCAGAACTAATTCAGAAAAACATTGCTGACGGAAAGGCCCTCATGCTCGACGTCCGCAGTCAGGAAGAATGGAACAACGGCTACTTAAAATACGCCGTATTGATTGCGATTACGGAGTTGAGATCACTTCCACCTGCAACGGCCGAATTAGCGGAGTTAGACAAAAGCA
>CAMYNE010000564.1 GCA_947259675.1 uncultured Pirellulaceae bacterium | reverse complement strand
GCCCATTTCGACGACTCGATTTTGTACATGTTATATCCGCCGCATCGCGTCACCGAAGATGCGACGATGCGCGAGGGCATGGTGTGTGCTCAGGAAGGGATCACCATCAACATGTTTCTGGTACCGAGTTGGTCGCAATCCGAAGAGGATATCCGGTTTGCCTATCGACTCTGCGAAGCGACCAAAGGACGTGTCTTCTTTACGTCCGGAGGCGACCTCGATCGTTTCGTCGTCTGGGACTACGTGAACAAGAAACGAGAAATTCTCGGGTGAAGTTCGCCTCAACTGCCTCTCCCTGTTTGGGCCTGAGCTTTCAGCAGCACCTGAATCGGTCATGCAGAAGAAACACTGGATGGGCAATAGTGGGCGATGTTTTGCAATCCAGCAGACCATGCGCCGGCCGACGAAAGCGTAGTAGAAATCAAACTATTTTTTGCGACCGCGTTTTTTGTCCACGTTTTTTTGCACTCGCAATTGATAACTGCCACGTCAGTCAAAGTGAACTTCAGATAATTCAATCGAGTCTCGATCGGCGTATAGGGTCAACCAGTAGAACGCTTGATCGCCAATCACTCCTTCGGCTGGTCTAAAAAAAGTACCGATCGCAGCTTTCTGTTGCTTGGTAAACTCCTTCGATTCGTCGCGATCTTTGTGGGCGGACACAATTAACAGGTAATATTCCTGTGGTCCGTCAATCGTGACATCGAAACTCCCTTGTTCGTTGACGCGGACGATCGCGCCTCCCAAAAAGGTGACGCTGTCAATCGCAGGATTGTCAAGAGGCTCGAAGGAATCTGGATGCACCGGCGCGGAATCGGCTCGTTGATCAGGACTTTTATCAACCGGAAGCAGGAGCACCACCCCATTGATGTCTGGGACATTTTTGTCGCCACGAGAATAAGTGACCTGTCCGGAGACCCGGCAGTTTATTTTTTGTTCGGCCATCGAACCGGCACCCGATGTCAGATTGCCGACCATCAAACCGAACACAAAAAACGTCGCAGCAACGACGCCCAGCATCGCACCTTGAAAATACACGATCCATCGTGGCAGCGATATTGAGTTCGAATTTGTCGCGGAATCCTTGACAGGCAAATTGTCGGCAGCGGTTTGCTCGACATCACCGGCTGTTTGACTCGACGGGTTTTCAGCTGGTATCGACATAAAAACCTAACAGGACAGTACTACTTACAGCAACAGTGACAAGGTGACTATTTTAACTACTACAGAATAACAAAGTTTCGTTCGTATTTCTTTTTACGAATGAGCCAAATAACAATTCCCGGTTGCGTTCGCGAATGTCAACGATCGAATAGTTTTTTTTGGTGGCTAAAGTCGTGTGAGTTGGCGACGCTTTCTGTAAAACTCCCGGTCCACGGAGATTCGATATTCCGATACCGATCCCAAACCTGACCTGATATTTGACGCCGGACCAAAAACGGCAAGAATAGAAGATTAAGGGCATAACGGAGAAAGCAAAACATGGCTGATCATTCGGATCGCAGGGCCTTCCTCTTCAGGTTCGCGGCAAATTTGAAGTTAATTGTGTTAGTTACGGTGGTTGGGTTCTTATTTGGCTCTCCTGCTAAAACATCTGGTCAACTTTCTGGAATTCCAAAAGTCGTCACGCTGCTCAACGGTGCGCAATTTGAAGGAGAAATCTACAGTGTTCCAACAGTTGGCGGTCTGGATCCGTCACCAACCGGGCAAAAACGAGTTGTCGTCGTGGACGACGGCATGCGGTTGATTTTTTTTGGGCAAAATCGAATCTCGCCGCCACTCGGCGACTCGGTTCAAGACAATTCGGCGATTCCGATCTGGCAACGAGTCTATCCGGGTGATTCGCCCGGCTTCGGGCATGTCACCGGTTTTGGGCCGTTTGATGAACACGGCCATCGAACGATGACCGTGCAAACCAGGGAGTCTGGTGGAATTAGAACGACGACCTACATTCAAGGCATTACCGAGATCACGCCTCGACATTGTGAAGTCAAAACACTTTCGATTCCGAACTCCATTCCTGGCGCCGATCGCCCGATGCGGGATTGGACGATGCGAATTGCCACCAATTCGGTTCCCGTTGAAGTTCTACGAAGTGTCTTGCGCAGTCAAATCAAGGACTATCAAAGCCCCAGCGAACATTTGCAAATCGCAGAGTTTTTTCTGAAGGCACAAAGATACAAACAGGCGCTAAATGAGCTAAGACTGATACAGAGGCAGAGTGGATTTGAAGACATTCGCGAAGAAATCGAATTGCGACGAAAATCAGTTCGACAGAGCTATGCACGAGCTTCGATCTTGAGTGAGATTCGCCTGAGACTTGAGTCTGGCCAAACCGACTATGCCCTGCTGCTAGCCGAGAAATTTAACAAAGACGGACTTGCCGGCGAGATTCTTGCGGAGTTCATGGATATCCGAAACGAGATTCGTAATAAAGCGAAACTGGTTGAACAAACACGGACAGATATTGGGAAGCTAATCTCCGCAACGACGCAAGCCAATCTACTTGACCAAAAACAACTCGAGATCGTCCGGCGTTTTCAAAACGAGTTAGAAACGGATTTGAACACGTCAAACCTTTCGCGACTTGACAGTTACCAACAACTTGCCAACGACCAGGGGATGAAGGTCGATCGAAAAATTGCGATCGCGATCAGCGGTTGGCTGACCGGTAGCATCAACGCGATCGACAACTTTGCGGTCGTGCAGTCGATGTATCCTGTGCGAGACATTGCGGAGGAGTTTCTGTCGACCGCGAACTCAATGACTACGAAGCTGGAGCGCCCGAGTTTCTCTCGAAAATCATTGCCCACATGAAGCCGCCATTGGCTCCAGATTTGACAGAATACACCGGAGAAAAACCGATTGAGTTTGAAGTTGAGGTTCCCGGCACCACAGCCAACCCTCAGCCCCGCAAATTCAAGTGCCTGGCCCACCTTCCGCCGCAATATGATCCGTACCGGAGATATCCCTGCATCCTGACTCTTCGAGCGGGCGTGAAAACGGAAACTCAACTCGATCGCTGGTGCGGCGATTACAACGAGAAACTCAAAGTGCGAACGGGCCGGGCGATGCGGCATGGCTACGTCGTCGTCTCGGTCGATTGGAAACAGGAGGGCCAATCGGCTTATGCGTATTCGTTGCGTGAACACGCGATCGTATTGAAAGCGTTGCGGCAGGCGTTGCGAATGTTTTCGATTGACTCGGATCGCGTCTTTCTTCATGGACACGACATTGGCGCGACAGCCGCCTACGACATCGGCATTTCACATCCCGAACACTGGGCAGGGATCATCGGTATCGGCGGCGTAATTGACAAATTCCCAAACAACTACAGCAAAAACAAACATATCAGCCTCCCTGTTTACTCAGTCGTGGGACAGAAAGACAAAGCTTCGCGGGATTTGAGCAAACGGGCCTGGAACGAATGGTGTGTGACAGATCGGTATCTGGACTGTGTTGTCGTGATGTACAAGGGTCGAGGCAATGTTTCTTACGCAGGCGGCCCACACGCAGAAACGTTTGTTGAAGAAGAACCTGAAATCCTGAAATGGGCGTCGGCCCAGCGAAGACGGCGTCCTGATAAGAGCGGTTTTGAGTTTGATTGCAAAGTCTTGCGACCGTGGGACAACTACTTCTGGTTTTGGCAGTTACACGATGTTCCGGAAAAAAACGTGTCGCGGCCCGAAAATTGGAGCTTCAATAAACATGACCCGCTGACCATCAGTGGAGAGTTGAAAGGAAACGTGCCAAATCGCTTCATCGTCGGCCCAGCTAATCTTGGGTCGGGCGGCACACTTTCGCTTTCGGACGAATTCATTGACTTTGACAAAAAGATCCATGTTTCCGGAAGAGGTGAATTTAATGGATTCGTGAGACCCTCCAGCAAAGTGATTCTGGA
>CAMYNE010000563.1 GCA_947259675.1 uncultured Pirellulaceae bacterium | reverse complement strand
ATTGACCATCATCTGATTGCGATGCCTTTGTGTGGGCTTTTAGCGCGTCGTCCAAATTTCCTTCAATATGCAGTGAGTAACCCAGTAGATGCCAGGCTTGACCGTTTTTTGGGTCCTGATCGACAACTTTTTGGAAGACCTTCGCAGCTGCTTCGTAATTCCCCTGGTCCATCAGGCTTCGTGCTTCAGACATGAGGTCATCAACACTCTGTTTTTCCTCTTCCTGATCTGCCTTGTCCTGGGCAAACAAGTTGTTGGTAGTGACTGGAGTCATGGCCAACAAAAATGCTAGACTCAGTGATGAAAAATATGCAAACGTTCGTTTCATGTTCGTGCCTCCGTTAAAGTAAAAATTCGATTCGCGCATTATAAGGCTTTTTGGCTCGTGTGCGACGAACCTGTCGACTTCGAATGTGAGCGGACTTTATTGGTCTAATTCCGAAAAAATCGCAAGAAGATGTTGTTAAACATTAAACAAATGTTCACAGATATCACAAAACCCGTTACGAATTGGGCCACTAGTCACTTGGCAGGCCAACTTCGATAATTGCAGGTTTGAAGCAATCCTCGACGAGAAAAACATGAGCGCTGAGAAACGACTAAGTGAGCTTGGGCATCAGCTTCCACCTGCCCCCGATGCAGTTGGAGTTTACAAGCCGACAATTACGATTGGCAATATTTGCTATACCTCGGGACACGTCCCGTTACTTCCCGATGGATCAATGATCCGCGGATGCGTTGGATGTGATGGAGTTGAAGTCGCAGATGGTTACGAAGCCGCGAAACAGTGTGGATTGGCAATTCTGTCAACGCTGAAAGTGCACTTGGGTTCGCTCGATAAAGTAAAACGTGTGATCAAGATCGTCGGGATGGTCAATTCGGCGGCCACCTTCGAAGGCCATCCTGCCGTCATCAATGGGTGCAGCGAACTCATGAAAGAGATCTTTGGAGACGACGCCGGTATTGGAGCTCGGAGTGCCGTCGGAATGAGCGGACTGCCGTTGGGCGTCATGGTCGAAGTTGAAGCGATCTTTGAACTGAATTAGTTGAAGAAATCAGGCTCCGCCGACTGACAGCTGTTCGTTGTACCGTAGCACCGTTCTTGTTTTGATCGAAGGTAGTACAAGTCATTCTGAGCCCCACATTTCGCTATGCGGGACAACGTAACAAATGAATATTAATTGTGCGGATGGTGTTTTGGTGTATCAAGTCATCCTGAGGGAGCTTTAGCGACTGAAGGATCTCACGTAGAACGACGAGAGATCCTTCACCTCGCTCCACTCGGTTCAGGATGACTACATCGTATCCGAAGCAAAAAACACGAAACATTTACGGTATTGCGTTTAACCTCAGCTCAGCAAGACCTCAACTACGATGCGCCAGTCTCCCTAACTTGAGATTCCATAACCAACCTGCAACACAATGACAATTTTTGGACATCAGTCTGCCGTAACCGTCGAAATTTCTAACCGGCTCGAAATCGCGGTTAAGAACATGGAGTTTGCCCGTCGCTATACCAAGACCATGCTGGGAGATTTATCGGATGACGATTGGTTCTGGACGCCATCCGATTCGTCGGACTCGTTTACAACCCACATTGCCTGGCAAGCGGGTCACTTGGCGATGGCAGAGTACGGCCTGATGTTATTTCGCCAGCGCGGTCGAGATCTTGAAGTCGATACGAAATTGATGTCAGGAAAATTTCGCAAACTATTCATGCGCGGAACCGAGCCTGCGAGAGATCGTTCGATCTATCCAGAACCTCGGGAAATCCTGGAAGTTATGGACAGAGTCCACGCGCAGGTCCTGAGCGAGGTTCCCGGATTTGACGGTAGTCAACTGGACGAACCGTCGGACCCTCCTCACGCGGCGTATGCCACTCGTTGTGGCGCGTTACTTTTTGCGGCTGATCATGAGATGATTCACGCAGGCCAAATTGGCTTGCTCCGTCGGTTAATGGGTAGGGCACCGTTGCGGTAAAGATTTGTACGAAACAATGAAACAGCCATTTGTTGACATCCGCGGTTTGACCAAAGTATTTGGGTCGTTGACCGCGCTTAACAAGTGTGATCTTTCGATTCATCAGGGTGAAGTCTTTGGTTTGCTGGGTCCGAATGGGGCCGGCAAGTCAACTTTAATCCGCTTGTTGTTGGGCTTTTTGAATCCGACGTCAGGAGCAGCGTTGATCAATGGTTTGGACTGTCATCGCCAACGCGTCAAAGTGCATAATTGCGTTTCCTACCTTCCGGGAGACGCAAGAATCTTCAAAATGATGCGAGGTCGTCACGCCCTTCGCTTTTTTTGTGATATGCGAGAAGATGCAGATTACGACCGGGCGACCGATCTGGCCGAAAGACTCGAGCTGGATCTGTCGCGATTGGTTGCCTTCATGTCAACCGGCATGCGTCATAAACTCGCGCTTTCTATATGCCTGGCGTCGTCCTCACCGTTGTTGATTCTTGACGAGCCGACTGCCAATCTGGATCCGACCGTGCGAGGCGAGGTCATCAAGCTTGTGGCAGAAGCGAAAGCGGCCGGTCGTACCGTTATTTTTTCGTCTCACGTGCTTTCAGAAATCGAAGATGTTTGCGATCGAGTTGGAATTTTGCGGGCTGGCGAGTTGGTTCACCTTCAATCGATGAAGACGCTGTTGCGGCAACATCGAATCAAAGCACGATTGTTGGGCGAACTGCCGGAGGTACCACAAGAACTGCAATCTTTGTTGAAGATCCGGCAGGAAGATGGTCGCGTGCAAATTGAAACGCCGGGTGAACTATCTTCGGTACT
>CAMYNE010000562.1 GCA_947259675.1 uncultured Pirellulaceae bacterium | reverse complement strand
GTTACGGCTTGATCAACTTTATCGACCGGGTCGCGCTGTGGCCGTTTTCCATCGGCGGCTTTTGTCCCGGATATGGCGCCGCCATTATCACCCAGAGCGGCATGCTGTCTTCGGATATCACCATGAACCAGCGATCGGTGCCGCTGGCCTATATGATTTCCGCGGGCAACCAGTCGGTATTGCAGCTGGAAGATTATATCGATGTGCTGAGTGAGCGCGATGAAGTCCGTGCATTCGGTTTGCATGTCGAGGGATTGAAGGACATCGAGTCATTCAGCCGCGTTGCGCGCAAGGTGCTCGAACTGAACAAACCGATCGTGGCGCTCAAAACCGGCACTTCCAAAATCGGTTCGCAACTGACAATCAGTCACACCGGGTCGCTGTCCGGCACCAATGAACTCTATCAGGCCTTGTTTGAACGGCTCGGCGTTATCAGCGTGGCGAATCCGGCGCAAATGCTCGAAACCCTGAAATTTATCTGCGTGAACGGGATACCACGGGGCAACCGGGTGATGGGTTTTACCTGCTCCGGCGGTGGTGCGACCATGCTGGCCGACCATGCGGAAAGAATAAACATTCAATTTCCGCCACCATCCGCGGGTGTCGCGGCGAATCTGGCCGGATTACTGCCCGGCATTGCCGAGGTATCGAATCCGCTCGACTATACGACGCCGATCTGGGGAATACCGGAAAAGCTGCAGCCTGTTTTTGAGTGTGCGTTGACGGACGATTACGATGCGGCGCTGATAGTGCAGGACTTTCCGTTGCCGGGACTGGATGAAAGCAAGGGCTATTATCTGAACGATTCACAATCGTTTATCGAAGCGATGGACGCAAAAACGGGCAAAACGAAGTGGAAAAAAGATCGCGACGCAGCAACCGGCTGGGCGACTCCACTGATCGTCAAGTACAAGGACCAGGTGCAAGTCATCGTGAATGCATCGACCGTTCGAAGTTATGATTTGGCAGATGGCTCCATCATTTGGGAATGCGGTGGGCAGACTGGTAATCCGATCCCAACGCCGATGGTTCTCGATGACATGGTGATCTGCATGACCGGTTTTCGAAGTTCAGCTTGTTTCGCAATTCCGCTGGACAGCAAAGGCGATGTAACCGGAAGCGACGAGATTATCTGGAGCTCGCGCGAGGTCGGACCCTACGTGCCAACGGGCGTGCTCTACAAAGGCGTGGTTTATGCGACAAAAACAAGCAGTCCAACTTTATTGGCACTCGATGCCAAAACAGGAGAAATACTGATTGACGCGACGCGACTGGATGGAATCAGAACATTGTATTCTTCGATGGTAGCCGCCAATGATCACATCTACGCGACGGGTCGCAACGGAAATACGATCGTGCTCAAGCACGGACCGAAACTCAATATTGTGGCAACTAATGAACTCGGTGAACCGGTCGATGCGACACCGGCGATTGTTGGCAACCAAATCCTGATTCGAGGCGCTAATAGTCTGTTCTGTTTTGAAAACAGCTCGCCGGAATAAGAGATGAGATCCGTCATCAGGCAATCAATAAAATTACCCGCAACGGGTGAACAGTTATACGAAATGTATCTATCTGCCGACGCGCACGCAGCGATTACCGGGTCACCTGTCATCATTGACGAATTGGCGGGTGTCCCGTTCAAGGCCTTCGACGGAATGTTATCTGGAAGAGTCCTTGAAGTGATCAAGCCGACTTTGATCGTTCAGTCCTGGCGGTCGGTTAATTTTCAGGAAGACGATCCCGATTCAACTCTGATCCTCCAGTTCACAACGGTGGGCGATGAAGGCCAAATTGATATGATCCACGTTGACGTCCCTCAACAAGATTACGATGGAGTTACAAACGGTTGGGAGAAGTTCTACTGGACGCCTTGGCGAGCCTATTTAAAAGCTCAATCCGGTTAGTCGAATCGGCATAGGCGGTTTGATAGTGCCCGAACAGCACACGGCTCGTTCCGGTCTACTAACCAGGTGCATCAGCATGACCAGACCCTGTCCATTCGATCCGAGCAAACATGGCTCGCAGCTTCTCAGCCTTCTTCGGATTCAGCTGACTCGCCCATTCAATTCGCCCTTGCAAGTGCTCTCGAAAATTTGGATGACCCTCTCGATTCTGTGATTCCGGACCAGAGCGTAAACAGTTGAACAGGATCGCCTTCAACCGATCAAACTCAGCCCGCGGCAGGTTAGTCCGTTCGTTGATAACCACTCCGGCAGCCTGTTGGCGCTGAGCTGCGTGCATGAAACGTGTTTTGCGAAACTGAACCTGGAACCCTTCTTCGATCGCAATCGCAGCGACCGAAGTAGCAAATCGTTTTGCCGATCGCGCCAGTTTCGATCCACCTGAAAACAACAGATCATCGGCGTACCGGGTATAGCTGGCGCCGATCCACTCGGCCAGGCCAGTTAGTCTGGCGTCGAACCGATAGGCAATCAAATTTGCGATCGCCGGAGATGTCGGGGCTCCTTGAGGAAGATGCCGAGGCATGTATAAACGCGAAATTTCTGACGCGCCAGTATGAATATCCTGCCGACCGAAACAATCCTTGAACTCGACCGAATTGGATCGAAGGAAAGAAGTCCTTCAAATCCATCTTCAAACAAAACGGCTTGGCCATATGGGGTTCAACATAGGTAAGCACATTACGTCCTGCACAGAACCCGTTGACCGCCGGATGAGGCGGA
Source organism: uncultured Pirellulaceae bacterium (assembly GCA_947259675.1). Taxonomy (GTDB): domain Bacteria; phylum Planctomycetota; class Planctomycetia; order Pirellulales; family Pirellulaceae; genus Mariniblastus. The sequence continues at coordinate 3,278 of CAMYNE010000562.1, read as the reverse complement.
ATTTGCGAAAGTAATCCATGTAAAATTTGTCGCTGGACCTGCTTCAGCCTGATTTTCGGTGACTCGATCAATCGCTGACCCGTCGACCTTTTCCGAATCCACGTGTACACGTAGTGCCGGGTTCGCGAAGGCTCAGATTGCGTTCGCGGTATTGATAGATTCGCCAACCAATCCAACTCGCAATCTGTCAGTCCCAGCCACTTGGCAAGTCTCCTGCTATCTTTGATCGGCGGCGTTTTCCAAAAGACGGCCGCCAGCGGCTTACCGCGCAACAATTTGCCAAGCCGCAGCGACTTAATATTTTTGAGTTTGACCGCCAATCGGAACTCATTATCGGTGGCAATGAATTTTTCCAAAACGGCGAGCGGCGGCGGTCCGGGAAACTGTTGGATAACCCTCTCGGCCAGCGACCGTAGCCAATACTGCGGCGAGGAAAACATTCGATGGGCCGAAGCCGATAATTCCTCGGAAGACCAACTTTCAGTGACAGCAAACGAAACGGCAACGCTACGTGCGATTGAAACTCGTGCCATTCCGTTCTCCAGGAAAACGCGACCACCGCTTCAACTAGTCTTGCCAAACGTGAAAGGACGTGCGTCGGTAGGCGCACTATTTTTCACGACCTGAAGTGGCTTGGTAATACGATGCCTTGGGGTTACCCCAAAGAGGTGAATTCATTGGAATCCAACACATTCACCCACTTGAAAACGGTGGTCGCTTATTCAATTTCGAATTGGGGCCAACGAATGTCAAGTCAATTGACAGAACAAGCGCGTCAAAACGCTGAGAGTTCGGTCTGCAAAGCGGAAGAAGTCCCTTCTGGGCAAGATAATTGCACGGCGCTACGTTAAACGACAATTTTCGCAATTACCTCGTTATTGCGACCTATTGTCCTATCAAATCTCTGCTGTTTGATGTAGCCTGTCGTCTCCAATGAGCCTTCGAAGTCAACACAGCTTCGAGATCATGCGGAACTCGTCGGTCAAGATGTGTCGATACAGACACCCTATTTCGGCAAAACCCAGGCTCAGCGCGACAGGTCTTCTAGATGTTCTCACCGGTCATCTACCGGATTCGAGAATTCCCATGTGAACGAAGCGGCGTCGCAAATCTGTGTTTTTAGAAATTGATGCGTACGCCCATCGTCGAATTCTGTTCGGCTTTTCAAAGCTCGCGCGAACGCTGCGTTTTCGAATGATCGCAGTGAACACCCCCTTTACCGGAAGAAATAATGTCGGACAGCAATTCCCAAGATCCAATCCTCGATTCAGCTCCGCTGCTACCAAACTTTGACCAAATTTCCACCAGAGATTCTGAGTCTGAATTGGTTTCAGTTGACACATCACCTGAACAGAAAAGCCTTAGTTTTGAAACTGAGCCAACCCAATTGGATACCGTTGTCGAAACTGCTGGATTTGCTGAAACGGTATTTGTCGAAGCCAAGTCTTTTCGAGACAAACCGAATACCGATCCTACCTTTAGCGAGTTGTCGTTAAGTCAAGAAGTGCAGCGAGCGGTGAAACAGGCGGGTTACGAACATCCGACCGAGATTCAAACAAAGATCATCCCACAAATGCTTGACGGCCGTGACCTGTTGGCTCAGTCGCAAACCGGTACCGGGAAAACAGCAGCTTTTGCGTTGCCTATCCTTTCCCGAATCAAACCCGGTCAGCGGAAGCCACAAGTGCTGGTCCTCACTCCGACCCGCGAGTTGGCAATTCAAGTCGCCAAGTCGTTTTCAACTTATGGGGCTTGTTTGTCTCGCTTTAACGTCGTCGCGATCTATGGCGGACAGGACTACGACGCGCAGTTCAAACAATTACGACGCGGTGTGGAAGTCGTTGTTGGGACTCCCGGTCGCGTGATCGATCACATCAAACGAGGAACGCTTGACCTCAGTGCAATCGAATGCCTGGTGCTGGACGAAGCTGACGAGATGTTGAACATGGGTTTCCTGGAAGATGTGCAGTTTGTGCTTGAGCAAACGCCCGGCCAACGACAAATTGCACTTTTCTCGGCAACGATTCCTGGCCCGATTCGCACAATCGCGCAGACGTACTTGAAAGATCCGGTCAAAATCACGATCAAAACGAAAACGAGAAGTCGAAGAAACCGATGGAGTGATTGTCTTTACAAGGACCAAGGATGCGACCATCACAGTCGCCGAGCAACTGAGCCGAAAAGGGCTCTCGGTCAGCGCCATCAACGGCGATATGCCACAGAAAACGCGCGAGCGAACAATCGAACAGCTCAAGGCGGGTCGCCTGAACATTCTGGTCGCAACCGACGTCGCGGCTCGTGGCCTGGATGTAACTCGCGTTAGCCACGTATTTAATTTTGACTTACCTGAAGGAAGCGAATCGTACATCCACCGCGTCGGTCGTACCGGGCGAGCCGGACGTAAAGGTGAAGCGATTATCTTTTTGACAAAAACTCAACGCAGCAAACTGCGGCTAATCGAAAAGGCGACGAAACAGCCAATCGAAATTGTCCAGCCACCCTCGGTAGATGACATGAATGCGATACGCGTCAAGCAATTTAAACAACGCATCACCGATGTAACGGCCCAACAAGACTTGAAGATATTCAAAGAGATGATTGCGGCGTACGCAGAGGAAACAGGCGAACCGATGCTGACGATCGCTGCAGCCCTGGCCCAGATCGGGCAACGGGGCCAGTCATTTTTGATGAAAAATCAGCCTCGGCGAGCATTCGAACGCGACACTGGTCGTGGTGGAAGAAAAGGGCGCGACCGTTTCGACCGAAACTCATCGGATCGTCCCCGTCGCAACGGCAAAAGCAATGAGCGGGAATTGGGTCCGCCTGAAGCTGGTATGAGTCGTTACCGAATTGACGTCGGCCGACATGACGGTGTAAGACCAGGCAATATCGTTGGTGCAGTCGCGAACGAAGCTGGTATTGAAGGCAGCCAAATCGGCCCCATCAAGATCCACGGCTCGTTCAGTACGATCGACTTACCCAAAAGCATGCCCAAAGAAACTTTCGAAACCCTGCAGATCACGAGGGTCGCTGGCAAGCCGCTTCGTTTGCGTTTGGCTAGTAAAGAACATGACGAATCACGCCCGCGTCGCAAGGGTAAATGTCCCCCAAACGATAAGGCGCGTAGCGCCAAGAAAAACAACAGTCGAAGCTTCACCCGCGGCAAAGCCGTCAATGGCGGAAAACGAAAAAAGCCAAGGGTTCGAGCATAGGCTCTTTTGATTCAGCCTAGTCCCGCAAACACGAATTAACCTGTCACCATAGTCCGCCGATTTCCC
>CAMYNE010000561.1 GCA_947259675.1 uncultured Pirellulaceae bacterium | reverse complement strand
ATTCAACAAGCGGGTTTTCACTATTCAGCTTGCGAACTCGCCGAAGGGTTCTTCAAGATTGCCAACCACAACATGTCGGTCGCGATTCGCAGTGTTTCGATCGCCAAGGGATACGATCCACGAAATTACGTGCTTGTTTCGTTTGGGGGGGCTGGATCTCAGCATTGTTGTGCTGTCGCCGAAAACTTGGGAATGACTCGAATACTCGATCATCCTCAAGGGAGCATTTTGAGTGCCGTTGGAATTCAATTAGCTGATCAGACGAGCCATGCCGTTTCTTCGGTCATGCGCACGCTTGATGATCAGGATCCCGATTTACTTGAACCAGTTTTTGAACAGCTCCAGAAAAAGACGATTGCCGCGCTTTCCAGTGAGGGATGCCCTCGCGATTCGATTACTTGTACAAAATCTCTCGACCTGCGTTATCAGGGTACAGATTCATTTCTTACCGTCGCCAGTCCAAAAAACGGTGATTACCTGACAGAGTTCAACCGATTGCACAAACAACTTTATGGTTACACCCAAAACCGCCCCATCGAAATTGTGGCAGCTCGTGTCGAAGCAAGTTCAGCCGCAGAACGTCTTACGATTTCGGATGAGTTGAATGAGACTCGATTGAGATCGGCAAAAAACTGGCAGGAATTACGGTGTGCCGGCCAATCGTTGCAGGCAGGATTGTTTGAACGGGATGATTTGAAAACCGGTGACAAAGTCACCGGGCCCGCGATCATTACCAGCCGGTTTTCGACCACGATTATCGATCGCGACTGGCATGGGATCGTTTTGTCGAAAGCACAGCTTCTGATCGAGAAAAATGTGATCGATGAGAACGTTGTTGATAAACAGCCGCAAACAGCACTCGGCGATGAGCCCGATCTTGGCGACGAGCCCGATCTTGTTCAGTTGGAGATTTTCAACAATCATTTTTCGAGCATTGCTCGGCAGATGGGCATCTCGCTTCAAAAGACTTCCGCAAGCGTCAACGTAAAAGAGCGACTCGATTTCAGCTGTGCCGTGTTTGGGGCCGAGGGAGACCTGGTTGTCAACGCGCCGCACATTCCTGTCCATCTGGGCGCGATGAGTGAAACCGTTCGAGCTATCATACAGCTCAACAAAACGGTCAAACCCGGCGATGTTTTTGTCACCAACGATCCGTACGCGGGCGGTTCACATTTGCCTGACATCACAGTGGTGACGCCCGTTTTTGGGAGTCACCCCAAACCTCTGTTCTGGGTCGCAAGTCGTTCGCATCACGCTGAGATCGGGGGAACCGCGCCAGGATCGATGCCCGCAAATGCGACCAAGTTGGGCGAAGAAGGAGTGTTGATCCAGAATTTCAAACTGATCGATCAGGGATCTGGGAAATTCGATCAACTGCGGGCTCTGCTGACATCTGGTAAATATCCTTCCCGGTCACCTGACGAAAACCTGGCTGATATTGGAGCGCAAGTCGCTGCCAATCGCTCCGGAGAGAATGATCTGTTGCAGCTAGTCGAGGACTACGGGCTAAGATTTGTTCAGACATACATGAAGCACATTCAGAATGCAGCCGAAGCAAAAGTGCGCCGCTCACTTGGACAAATGCCCGACGGTAGCTACAGTTTTCAAGATTCGATGGACAACGGGGCCACGATTCGAGTCGCGATTGAGAAACGGGGAGACTCTCTTGCGATTGATTTTTCAGAAACCGATCCAGTGCTTGACGGTAATCTAAACGCAAATCGGGCAATCGTATCAGCCGCAATCATGTATGTGATGCGCTGTCTGATCGCGGAGGACATACCACTCAATGAAGGCGTGATGAAGCCCGTCCGCGTTCACTTGCCCGAATGTTTTCTGAATCCGAAACCGGCAAAAAATCCATTTGACAGTCCGGCGATCGTTGGCGGCAACGTTGAAACCTCACAGCGAATCGTCGACGTCATCCTCGGCGCACTTGGACTTGCTGCGGCCAGTAGTGGGACGATGAATAACTGGCTGATAGGTAACGCATCGTTTGGTTATTACGAAACCGTGGGCGGAGGCTCAGGTGCAACGGCGAAGGGCCGCGGTGCAAATGCCGTTCATACTCACATGACCAACACGCGGCTTACCGATCCGGAAGTTCTCGAATCCCGTTTTCCAGTGGTGCTTCGAGAGTTTTCGGTTCGCGAAGGCAGTGGAGGTGCCGGAGCGAGTCGGGGCGGTGACGGGATGCGTCGAGAAATCGAGTTCCGACAACCACTAACACTCTCTTTGTTAACCAATCGACGCTCAACGCGGCCATTCGGACTCAACGGAGGAGGGATGGGTGCCGCCGGGCACAATCTGCTTCTCAAAGCTGGCGAAACAGAACCCCAAGAACTTGAGAGCCAATGCCAGATTGAGGTTCAGCCTCGTGATCGGTTGATCTTGTTGACGCCTGGAGGGGGCGGATACGGGGCAACGAAGTGAGCCCGACGCACTGACCAGACGAAATTCCAATCGTTAAACTGGCTGACTACGAATCGATTACCTGTGGCTTGATCACATTACATTCGAGATCCTGCATCGCGGAGACTAATTGCTCAAACATCGCCTCATCCGAATAGGTGCCGACGATAGCTCCGCCACTACCGCAATACTTGGCACTTGCCCCGACATTGCGAGCGGTTTCGATCATTTGAACGTGTTCTCCATGAAGTCGGCAAATTTGGTTGCGAAGGTCAAAATTCTGGTTGATCAGCGAACTCAGTTCGTCCTTTCGGCCGCGATGAATGGATTCAACCCCTCGCTCCGCAAATTTGGCAAATTGTCTCATCGCATCGAT
>CAMYNE010000560.1 GCA_947259675.1 uncultured Pirellulaceae bacterium | reverse complement strand
CAAGGGAAGATTAGCCTTTTGCAAACGAACGAGTTCTTGTTCCAGTTTGCGCAAGGAAATTTTGCGGAGTTTACTTGCCTTCCGCGCGCTTCTGGAAACTCGATCAATGGCAAGCGTCCGTGCTCGACCAAGTTCACCGGAATGTTCGACGGCGGCTCTTGTAACCACACCATCGGCATCAACCGAGATTCCACCGACGACCGCGCCATTGCGACCGATGACTGGAGTGATACCAGTGACAAAGTTACGACTTTGGCCAAACGCGTGGTCAGCAGCAAGTTGTCCAGAGAGGACCAATGCAACCAAATAATACAAGTGCGTCGGCTTCTCTGTTCGGCAAAATGTCATTGCACTATCCCGTACTTAAAGATTTTGCCCCATTGGCCGCGCGCATTTATCGAAACGTCTGGTTGATCCAACCAACAGCTCACCAAACGCGCGAGCCACCAATTAGACTACCGATTTCCATACGAATGGCAAGCGTTTTGATCGGTCTGTCGTTGGCAAATGGGTGTAAGTTGGGCAATCTGTCCCACAAAAGAGTGCAACGCCCTTGCTACCCCAGTTTGGGGTCGACCGAGTTTCGGAAATGCCGCACAACTGTTTCTCAATGTTGGGAAAATATGCAACTCAATGGTACGATTCCTCTTATGACGAGACCATCCAGTCGAGTTAAAGAATGGACGCAGTTTTCGAGGAGCTTGAATCGAGTGAAAAACTTGTTCCCGTAAATTGGCAGGGAATTCGAGTCGAGTACTTCAAAGTCTGGGCTGATTTTGCATTGATCGCGAAACCATTTGGAATAATTTTGTCCGAGCAGCAGATCAACGCCCTGGGACACATGCTGGCTTCGATGGACTTAATCGACTCAGCGATCGACCGCGAGTCCCAACAACAAACTCGGCAACAGCTTTGCGAATCAATCCTCTCGTGGATGAATGAGGAAGACAGCTACTTTCTTGCCGAAAAGCTGGACACGGGACGGCTCACAGAACTGCGAAAAATTATCGATTACCGCCAGATCGCAACGCCATTCCTTGCGGCGGCGTCACGAGTTTTCTTAGCTTCGGAGCGAAAACGAAATGCGACGACCGTTTCTGAATTGGTAAAGACTCTGATTGATGAAGGTCAAGCCGCCGCCGAAATGACCCTTCAAATCCTTGGTCGAAACACGAACACGCGCTTTAACAACTTTTTGCAACGCATCATGCGAATCGGCACGATTGTTGATACGTTGCTGGACGCCCATGACGATTTCGAGAACAGCATCTTGAATCTGGTTCCCAACCGACGTTTTCGATGGAAACAGAAAACCGCGATTGCTCGCCAATTACCTGGGCTGATATTCAGTTTTCCCGATCGTGCGCTATTGTGGCGATATTGTCTTTCGTACACCAGCACCGAATTAAAGCACAGGTACAAAAATACTACCGGAACTTAACGGCAAACAGCGCGTATTTGCTGCCTGTTTGAACATGAGGCAACAGAGATAACTGAGATCCTCTGTTTTCTCAGGAGGGCATTTACATGCATACTTTGTTTTCAAAAGCGTCTGGATTGACTCACGATGCTATCGGATCAGCAATCGAAGTTCACAAGGACAAAGGGCCGAAACTGCTGGCTGACGACGAGGAGACTGAGTGAACGAAGTTAATCCTCCGTTTACTCAGTTACCTTCTGTTCAAAAAAACGACGCGGATCAGGAACCACGTTGAACAAAGTCACCAGGGCTTTCCTTCTTGCGGCACTAAGAAAATCCAGACAAACAAGATAAAGGCGATAATAAACAGCGCCGTAAAAAACACCTGCATCCAAAGCACCGTAAGCACGCCAAGCGCCACTGCAACTGCAAACGTCAATTTAAACAGTCCGGCAATTCCAAATTGAAACGCCTGGTCAGGTTCAAGGATAGGATCTGGGTCCGATTCGGGGATCGACTCGGAAGTTTGATTTGAATCATCTTCCATTTGACAACTGTCCAACATCGGTTAGTGTCGATGCGACAATTCTCTGTTCATGTCGACAACAGTCTGGGTGCTGCTGCCATATCCAATATTATCAATTTCTTTTCTTAATATTCTCGCTGACAGCGAATGAAAGGTTCCAATCCATAGGTCGTTTGTACTTTTCTTCGTAATGGCGGCTATCCGCTGCTTCATTTCTTTAGCGGCCTTGTTCGTAAAGGTCATGGCCAGGATCGAAGTGGGCGCTATTTTTTCAGCATGCGTTAAATAGGCGAATCTGTGGGTTATTACTTTTGTCTTACCGCTTCCTGCGCCTGCAAGAACAAGCAATGGTCCGTTGGTGTGTTGTACAGCGTCTTTTTGCTGGGAATTAAGACCGCTGATCAGCGACTGTTTTGTCATTCCTCCCCCTTTAAATGGGAATCTCTGTGAGTTAACGTACTGCGGGAAACACAAGTCCGTTTAGATTTATTATTATATCAGAACTGGTTTGAAAATTGTTGTGGAATTATTACTTTTTATTGATCAATTGTTAAAACTTATATCTTTTATTCCACAGTAACGCTCTTGGCAAGGTTCCTGGGCTGATCAACATTGCACTTTCTTAACACGGAAACATGGTATGCCAGCAAATGAAGCGGGATGGATAAGATGATCGGTGTCAAATAGTAATTGGTTTCCGGCATAAGGACTACATGTGATGCCCGGGAGTGAATCTTTTTATTGCCCTCTGTTGCTACAGCGATGACTTTTCCTCCCCGGCTTTTGACTTCTTCCATGTTTGAGAGTATTTTTTCCAGTACACTATCGTTCGGAGCAAGCGCAAGCAC
>CAMYNE010000559.1 GCA_947259675.1 uncultured Pirellulaceae bacterium | reverse complement strand
CAAAACACAAAGCGATTGTCCAAACGACAGCCGCAAGGAAAAACCAGCCGATGGCTGAAACGACTCGCCCCCAATTTGGATCGCCGCCTGTCACAGCGGTTTTTACCAGGTTGCTGTTGGCGACTGTTCTCGCGATCGCATCAGCCTGGTTGTCATCCATCGCCCCGAAAACATCGATCGTGATCAAGTGCTTTGCTCCTTCGCCGTCGAGCGGGACCATTCGAGCCAATTCGATGCACAAAGACGTCAGCTCATCCGTAAAAACTTTGAATTCCTCTTGGCCGACACTTGTATCAGAATTGTCACTGGACATCAGGAGCACCGCATCATTCGTACTTGTGTGTCCTTCGACACTGATCCGATTAAAAGATGCGTCAACCGCCTGTTGAAGTGCCGATTGCGCCTGTTGTTGGTTGACGCCGGCGTCCGTCATGATCACACACAACAGAGTGGCCATTTTTGGGCCAATCATTCCCGCTCCCTTCGCCATGCCAGCGATTCTGATCGATGATTTTCCCAACTCGAATGATCGACTGGCAGTTTTTGGCCCTGAATCGGTCGTTACGATCGCGCGACAAGCCAGATCAAAATTCGCCTTATCGGAACCCAATCCATCCGCGGCCGTGCTGATTGCTGGCATGATTTTGTCCATCGGCAAGTGCTGACCGATGATCCCCGTCGCGAGAACCAGGATTTGGTTGGGTTGGGTGTTGAGTTGACTGCTTAGTTCGATTGCAATCTTTCGGTTGTCATATTCGCCTTGTTTGCCAGTGCAGGCGTTGGCATTACCCGAGTTAATAATAACGGCACGAACCTGGTCGCTGGGCGTGATCTGTTTATTCCAATCAATACTCGTCGCGCGGACAAGGTTTTGCGTGTAAACGCCTGCGGCCACACAGTTTTCATCGGAGACGACGATTGCCAGATCTAGAACTTTCGACTCCTTGATTCCGGCAGCCAAACCGGAATATCTAAATCCAGCGGGTAATTCAAGGTTCATATTCGTCATTGCATCAACGCCGTTCTCTGATCGAGTCCGTTCATTAGATTAAAATTTTGAACGGCTGCTCCTGAAGCACCTTTGATCAAATTGTCCAAAGCAGAAAAGATAACAACATGGTTTCGCGATTGTCGAATCGTAATGTCACAAAAGTTGGTACCCGTCACGTCTTTGGTCGCCGGAATCTCGTCAATGATTCGAATAAAGGGCTGTTGTTGATAAACAGTCTGCAAGGTGGTCAACATTTTCCGTGGCGTCGCACCGTTTGCGGGCCGAGCATAAATAGTCGAGAGAATGCCTCGATCCATCGGTATCAGGTGGGGTGAAAAAATGATCTCCGTCGATTTGCCGCTAAATCGTTTAAGGATTTGATCCATTTCTGGTTCGTGTCGATGCTGTCCGATGGCATAGGCTGTGACCGATTCGTTGCATTCCGGAAAATGAAACTTCAATTTGGCCTTTCTTCCCGCCCCGGAAATTCCGGTTTTTGAATCGACAATGATCGACGAGGTTTCGATCAATCCGGCCTTAATAATCGGCGCCAGCGGAATGACCACCGAGCTTGGGAAACATCCGGGATTAGCTACCAGAATTGCTTCACGGATGTCAGATTCGAACAGTTCCGGAATTCCATACGGTACCTGGCCAAGTCTCTGTGGTGCAGGATGGTCAACCTCGTACCACTTCTCAAAACTCGCAACATCATCCAGACGATAGTCCGCACTGAAATCGACCGTCTTGATTCCTCCGGCGACAAGTTCTTCAACAATCGGGGCGGAAGCGGCATGTGGCAAACAGCTAAACGAAAAATCGACATTTTGTTTGAAGTCAGCATACGCATACTGCTTAAACTCATGCTCGGCAAGATGTCTCAAGCTCGAATGAACCTCGCCGACTTGTTTGCCGCTTGATTCTCGGGATGTGATTCTGGTGATCCTGGCGTGCGGATGTCGGTCCAGAATCCTGATCAGTTCGAACGCTGTGTAGCCGGTGGCTCCAATAATGCCAATTCGAATCATGTGCCGATTGCAAGGGAGAATGTGAGTTCTTGACAGGTGACGTTCGTTTTCGAACCTTCAGCCAAGACAATTAGAATCTCGAACGGCCAATCGATGAAGGTGGCAGGTTAATTTTCTGAGCTTTGGGCAAGAACAACTTCGTGATTGTCCATCCTGAAAAAGACTCGAAGTGGAATCTGTTTGCCATACAGATTGGGGATGAACTCCTGGAATTTCACAGCGGCCGTTTTCAGGGCGAGCGCTTCTTCTGCCGTCTTTTTGTAGTTCTTTTTCAATTTATCGAAGTCTTCCGCTTTTATTTCCGAGGGACGCTCGGCCTTGTCGACTTGCTGAGATTCAGCGGTAGCAACTTCTGAAATCGACGACAGTCTCGCGACAATTTCGGCGAGCGAATTTGCGTCGACTGGCACGGGTTTCCCGTTACCTTGATTGAATAGCAGTGAGACCTGGACGCGAAATTCCTTTCGGTAATCTGCTGACACCTCCAGATAAAGAAAGTTGTTTCTTGCCGTCTCGCTGAACAGCAAATTGACCGGTTGGTTTTTGCGAATTTGTCGTGTGGGCGGATAAGGATACATCTTGGGTACGCCCTGATAAGACGGTAAATCAACTTCGATGACCAGGTTTTCTGGATTGGGCAGCCAATTGATCTCACTCTCAATTCGCGCCGAACCCTGAGCGGCGTCGATGAATAGACCCTCAATGGGAATGGCAGTCCGGAGGTTCACAAATTGTGTTGCTTGATTAGCACCCGTCAGTTTTAGCACACAGTTTCGGA
>CAMYNE010000558.1 GCA_947259675.1 uncultured Pirellulaceae bacterium | reverse complement strand
TGCCAGTGCCTCGGGAATCGTGGCCCGCACTCAGGAGGCATTGGTAAACGACCGCAACAGTTTGTTAAGCCGGCAAATTGGCGAGGCTTCGCCGCTTTCGGCGCTAATGATTTCTGAAGCGGCAGATGCCGGAGACGATTTGGCCTGTCAAATCGTCTCTGAAACCGCTATGTATTTAGGTCGTGGAATCACTATTTTGGCTCATGTGATCGACCCATCGGCTTTCTTTCTTGGCGGAGCGGTCAACTTTGGTGGAGCTGAAACGGAGCTTGGAAGACATTTTCTCGACCTGGTAAGCGCTGAAGTCAAGAAAAACTCCTTCCCGGTTATTGCTGACCGGCTAACAATTGAGTTCGCGCAGCTTGGTTCCGAGGCAGGATTTGTAGGCGCGGCAGGCTTGGGCCGTATCGAGCACCTGAAAAAGATCGCTCAACGATCTTGAAACGATACAACATTCTGTTGTGAAACTTTAATCCGGTACCAGCCGCGGGGCCAACGCGAGCTGTCGCTCGGACGGAACACTGACAATCACCCACTTGCATTTCGACTGATTGAGCCGCATGGCCAAAATTGACCAAAAATTTATTCGCAACTTTTGCATCATCGCCCATATCGATCACGGCAAGAGTACGCTTGCCGATCGGATGCTGGAACATACCGGCACGATTACCGAACGTGATATGCAAGACCAGGTTCTCGATGACATGGACCTTGAGCGCGAGCGCGGCATTACTATCAAGGCACGCGCGGTCGCGATGAAGGTTGAACACGAAGGCCAACAATACGAACTGAACCTGATTGACACGCCCGGCCACGTTGACTTTCAATACGAAGTTTCACGTTCACTCAGTTGTTGTGAAGGCGCTTTGTTGCTCGCCGACGCCTTTCAAGGCGTTGAGGCTCAAACGGTTGCTACCGCCTACGCCGCGTTTGATCACGAACTTGAAATTATCCCGGTAATCAACAAGATGGACTTGACTTACCAACGCGCCGATGAAGTTGCCGAAGAAATGGAGCACACGTTAGGAATTGACGTGGAAAAAATCGTGCGAGTCAGTGCAAAATCCGGCCTGAATATTGATCTGCTCATCGACTCCATCATCAAAAATGTTCCACCTCCAACTGGCGATCGTAACGCGCCGCTTCAAGCAATGGTTTTTGATTCTCATTACGACGAGTTTCGTGGTGCGATTATTTACGTCCGTGTCATGAACGGAACGGTCAAAAAAGGACAGAAGATCCGTCTGCTTCGCGCTGGAACGAACCACGAAGTTCAAGAGCTTGGGCAATTCACTCCGAAACAGACGCCTTGCGATTCGCTTGTGGCCGGACAAGTGGGTTACATCATCGCCAACATCAAATCACTGGATCAAGTTAACATCGGCGACACCGTTAGCATTCCTGGCGAACACGCTCCAGAGCCGTTGGCGGGTTACCAGGAACCGAAACGAATGGTTTACTGTGGCTTGTACCCGTCCGATGGGCAGGATTTTTCTGAACTTCGCGACGCGCTAAACAAGCTCGCCATCAACGATCCAAGTTTTGAATTTGAACCCGAATCAAGTGATGCGCTGGGATTTGGTTTCCGTTGCGGTTTCCTGGGCTTGCTGCACATGGAGATTATCCAGCAACGGCTCGAGCAGGAATCAGATGTCGACCTGGTTCAGACGGCTCCGAATGTGACCTATGAGGTTCTCAAAAAAACAGGTGAAATCCTCGAAATTCATAAGCCTCAGGACGTTCCCGAAGCGGGGGACATCGAAGAATTTCGGCAACCGATCGTGCGCGTGAATCTGATCCAACCGGAACAATACCTTGGTCCCGTCATTCAGCTTTGTCAGGAGCGACGCGGGATTCAAAAGAACCAGGAATACCTTTCATCCACACGCGTTATGCTGACTTACGATCTGCCGTTGGCCGAAGTAATTTACGATATGCACGACAAGCTTAAGAGCATCACTCGTGGCTACGGCACAATGGATTATGAGTTGATCGGTTACTTCCCCGAAGATCTTTGCCGGATCGACATTTTGGTTAATGGAAATCGAGTCGATGCGCTGAGCATCATTTGCAACCGTGGCGACGCCGAAAAACGGGGGCGAGCCGTGGTCAAGACACTTCGCAACGAAATCAGTCGGCACATGTTTGAGGTGGCCGTGCAAGCTGCGATTGGCACTCGCGTGATTGCTCGTGAAACCGTTAAGGCGCTGCGTAAGAACGTGACGGCCAAATGTTATGGCGGCGATATCAGCCGAAAACGTAAGCTCTGGCAGAAGCAAAAAGAGGGCAAGAAACGAATGAAGTCGATCGGTTCCGTTGATATCCCTCAAAAAGCGTTTATGGCCGTGCTGCAAACAGGCGATGAGAAGCGGTGATCACAACGTATTTGTTCGTTGGGCCAAAAACACTCGATCACATGATGAAAGTGCGTTTCAAAAAAGTCGATCAAAATGGGGCCGCACTTTGCTGTGAACGGGCAGACGGTTCGACGACCTGGCAACGCCCCAAGCCCACTCAAGCTGCTTTTTTTGCGCTCCATGACCTGACGCATTGCGCCTGTGAATCCGAACTAGGAGACTTGAAAGGGTTTTTTAGCCTGGTCGCGGACGGCTGGGATATCGGCGATTGCGAAACGAATTCTGCAATCGGGCAATCACTTCCTGAATCAGCCTTGATCATTGAAGTGATCGTCGGCCTGTTGGACACAGAGCGAGCCAGTCAAATTCTTTTGGAGAGAACCAAAGTGAAGCTTTCTGGCGCTGCCTACTAATCATTAAAAAACGCGAAGTCGGCGCCTGCGG
>CAMYNE010000557.1 GCA_947259675.1 uncultured Pirellulaceae bacterium | reverse complement strand
AACGGCTAATCCTAATCTTACGATTGACAACCACTATCCATCAAAAACACTCAGCAAAAATGATTCCGCCTGTCTAGCAATTTGGGAACTTGTACTTGCCCGTGGTCCGGCGACATTGAGAACGCCAATATTGTTGGAGGCTAACCAGCCCTTCGTTTTGTCCCGCAAGAAATTTTAGTCGACGTTTTCCACTTCCGCCAATTCGATACATAGATGAGGTCGATTGTGCCGTTTCGCCAATCGGCGAGTCAATTCGGTGCCGCCTTTAAGCGTTTTGAAATACAGAATCAAGGTTCCGTCCGATTCGACTACGTTCTGCTCGGTGCGAACTGAATAATCGTTGGAGTGAGTTTCTTTGAGCTGATAAACTTCAGGAATCGGCCCATCTTCGGCCCGCCGACCTTTGGGACACCAACCACCGTGTGGAATTTCGCGAAAAATGGCTACGTCAAGTGCAGCCCGATCCACACCTGTTTGACCGCCAGAAACAATTTTTTCCACGCGATAGTTTTCCATCGTTTCATCGTTGCGAATCAGTGCCGTTTTGTACAGCCATAACGATTCGCGACGGGGCTTACTTGGGCGAACGATACGGGATAATTAATTTTACGCCTTCGGGCAGCGGCGTAAGGTGGGAAACGTTCTGGTTCAACTTGTTTTGGTTGGCTGTTAGAATTTCCAGATACTGAGACGCCTGCCCAAGTCGCTGGCGGGCGATTTCAAACAGCGTATCGCCGGACTTCGTCACGTAAATCCGCTCGCCTATGTCGCTGACAGTCGCATTACCGTTGTCGGCCTTGGGACAAAGATCGGGCCACAGCTTAACCAGTTCCGCTTTGGGTGGCGTGGCAATCGTGATTCCAGGGCCGAGGTTTTCAAAGCTGCCAACTCGTTTTCGGTTGTACTCATACAAGGCTCGAAAAAATCGGCCATCGTCATAAGTCCGTTGTGCAATTGCCCAGAAACTATCTCCAGCTTGAACCGCGTATTCGTCTGACAATTGAATCAAATTGCTTGGCTGTTTGATTGAGCTGGTCTCGGACTCAGGTGTCAATGTATGCAAAACGGTCGCATCGAGCGTCGCCGATTCAGCTTTCGCAATCTGCCGATCATAGGACGATAGCGCAATCTCTCCGGATTCGACTTGTCGAGAAGTGAGGTTGTTGGGTCGCCTCAAATCGCTTGCCATATCGGAAGTAACCGGAGATGGTATAAATTCTTGCCGACCTTGAGTCACAAACGTAGTTGTGGGCTCAAAGTCCTGGTTGGTTGTCGCTGATCTTGTCGGACTGTCATCCCTTGGAGCAATTGGCCCAAAATCGTTCGCTTGCGAGTTCAGATCCGGAATATCAGCGGGCATTCGCGGTAATGAATTATGCCCAGTGGTTTCGAATACGGTACTCGCATCAATCGACTTCGGCTTGGCAGGTTGCTCAAGCCCCTCCGGACTCGTTCGAGCCACCGAGTCGTCGCTGTTTTTTAGGGGCCTTAGATCGTTCACGTCGAGCGGAAGATTGGGAAGTGACTTTGCAATTGCATTAAAATCGGCCAGCGCGGATTCTTGAGCTCCCTCAAAGGATTGACGCTGAACCGACTTCAAATCGAATTCAGTCGGTGGCTTGCGTTTCGGTTGACGACGAGCTGCAGCCTGCGTCGTTGTCAGCTCTGGTGTCGGGTCGGCAAACTTGGACCGGGAGCGAACTGTCTTTGGGCCGGATTCGCGTTTTAGGTCTAGCCCAAACGTCTTCCGAGCGCCGGCAATCATATTTCCAAAATTTGCCCCAAAACTCGACTCTTCGCTGTTTCCGACCGGCGGATCTTCGCCTGGCCAAACCGATTCCGCGATCGGTGCTCGCAGAACATATTCCGGCAACTCGGTACCACTTCCAGTAATACGCTTATATGCGACGTAGCTGAATATGCCGAGTGTGACCGCAAGTATCGTTAACCCAAATCTCGCTTCCCGCAAAAATTGCTTGTTAGTTTCCGGGCGAAACGGATCGCTCATCGAATTCATCCTTGAATCGTCAAAAAAATAGAGCCCGTTTATAGACAACGCCAGCTTTTCGCGATACGCCGATCCTTAGCCGATTCGGCGCTGGGCGATACGAAGTTTCGCGCTTCTCGAACGGGGATTGCTGGCAACCTCTTCTTCAGTCGCCCTCAATGGCTTGCGAGTAACAATTTCCAGGATCAAGTTTTCGTTAAAAGCCTCTTTGATCATCCGATCTTCGAGTGAATGAAAGCTAATGACGGCAATCCTTCCGTTTTCAGCCAGCAAATCGGGTAATCGACGTGCAGCCACTTTTAGCCACTTCAATTCATCGTTGACAGCGATTCTCAGCGCTTGAAACGTTCGCGTCGCGGGGTCAATCGAATGGTGCTTTGACCTTGGTACACTCCGCCGAACAATCGCTGCTAGCTGCGAAGCCGTCTTGATTTTTTCTTTATGCCGCGCTTGACAAATGTTTCTGGCTACTCGGCGACTGAATCGCTCCTCGCCAAATTCATAAATCAGATCAGCAAGGTGCTTTTCGCCAAGTCGATTCACCAGCCGCGATGCGGGTTGGCCGGCAAGTCGGTTAAACCGCAAGTCCAGTGGCCCCTCAGCGTTATAGCTAAAACCGCGATCGCGATCCTCCAGCTGATCGCTCGAAAGCCCGAGGTCTAACAGAATTCCGTCGACTGAGTCGATTTCCAACTGCTCAATTATTTCTGGCAGGTCCGCGTAGTTCGCTTGCAGACAATAAAGCTTCGCGCCAGATTCTTTCCGGATCGGTTGCAGAGTTTCGGCGGCATATT
>CAMYNE010000556.1 GCA_947259675.1 uncultured Pirellulaceae bacterium | reverse complement strand
ATCGTACGCACGTCATCGAATTTGTTTCTCCCTTCCCGCCCCACTGAGGCACTAATTTGGATCGCTCCGCGCCCCTCACCGATGTGCATGACACAGCAGCAACCAGAACCTCGTTTGACTAGAGCCAGATCTGACATAGTTGACACCTCCAGGGTCCACAATCAAGCACCTTCACGGAAGGGTTGATCCTTTCGATGTCGGAGAGGCGGCAAATTCCGGCGTCTGGCAAGTCGATTGCAGTTGATTGTTGATTCCACATAAACATTTTCGCCGTCCAGGTGATGCGAGCCACCGAGTGAGGGATACATTATCCAAACGTGCAACTCTTGTGCCGTTTCGTGGTTCCCAACCATGGTGCCGATGCAACCGAGCAATGGCCCAAGACAAAAGTAGTTGAAAAAGACGCCATCCTCACACGGTATCGAGGGCAATGGCGCGCGGCGCCGCACTCCATTGCCGGAATCGCGCGCCTGCGGTAGCGACGCAGCGGCATTTATTGCAGTTTTCCGCCGCCAGGCGCCGCACTTTTCAACAGCCCTCAACACCCTATTTGGCAACGACACACACAGCGGTACCAGTCAGTGGTTTATCAATGTCAGTGATAACACGAATCTCGATTCTGTGCCGCACACAGTCTTCGAACGTGCGATTGGATCGGGCATGGACATCGTTGACGCGATTAACGATCTGCCGATCTTCGATATCAGTGAACTGGTCGGTCAACCAGCGCTCGCCGTTCTGTTCGCATACGCATGTTCAGAACAGTATCGAAAATGGCTTCCAACCTTACCTGTTTGAACCATCGCGAAAGTTGAAAATACAAACGGATTCGGCTGACTGTTCCAATAGCGTAACTCCAAGCCTGTTCGAATTCGGCTCGTCTTTCCCCAACGTGTCGATACGATTCACGAACAGCGTTAACCGAATTTACCAAGGCACCACAAACGAAGGCACAGATGGCCGTCAGCCAAACAAGATGTCGAAGGGAAAATTTCGTTAGCTTGACTTGTTTTTGCCATTCGCTTGGTGGTGTAGTGGACCTTTGTTCGTCATCATTTATAGCAGAATAATAAGCTCTTGCAGGAAGATTAGATGGCGAAGCTACATTTATGTTTCACAATATTTTTCGTTCTTGTTTCCCAGAACATCGGGCCAGCTCAGACACCGATCATCGACGGAGTCTTCGATGACTGGACGTCGGTTCCACAACTCGCATCCGATCCGGCGGGCGACAATTCCGGTGCCTTCGACGTGACCACGCTGTCGGCGACGTCCGACGGCAAATCGTTGTTCGTCCGCTTCGACATCGGGCAAGCGATTAATATCCAAAACGGAGCCAAAGAAGATGGCACGTTGAAATTGATCATATCCAAGGGCGACGAATCCTTGACCGTTGACTTCCGCGGCCGATCGACAGTCGATGAGTCTGGCAAGAGAATCGGTTGGAATGATCTTGGCTTTCGCTGTCTGCCGACGTTCGCATCTGACGTTTACGAATTGAAGATTGATCTTTCTTCGCTTGAAGTTAAAGCCGGCGATAAAGTCTCACTACATTGACGGGCTTCGTCCACTGCGAATTGATATTGTTCCTTCTCGACATCCAAATGTCCCAATCGCCACGACCTCCTGGACGAAGAGAAGTAAACATTAGCGTCATTCCATCAGCCGACAGAGTCGGTTCGCAGTCAGCGTATTTGCTGTTGTATTTTGGGCCAAGGTTTACAGGAGTCGACCAGGTCCAATCGGATGAGGTCAGCACCGTTGAGGGAGAGGCCTGGGGCATACCACCGGTCGTAAGGAATGACAGAGACGAACCCGCTGCCGATTTCGCCGTCGGATTATCATCGCTTGTAACAGCGAATACGACCTTCCCGGTCTGGACGTCGATCAGGCGTGAAGCGTATCGTGTTTGACGATTGTTCAGCAAACTCGTCGTTCCGGTAAGAATAAAGTTTGCCCCCAGGAGTTTGCCCACTCTGACGGCCGTGGCATCGTCGAAAGCAATGCCTTGTTGCAAACCGATTTCACCTGCGACCTTGTCCAGGAGGCGACGTTCGACAACTTTTAATTCGCTGTCGACGAACGGGGTTAGAATTTCCTCCGAGATTCTACGGCTGTCGGCCGTTTCAAATCCCCGAGAATTGAAAAAAGGCAAAACGGCGATGGATTTCGCGTTACCCAATATTTCATTGCCAATCTCCAGTTCGTTTTCCATTTCGTCGGATCGGGACAACTTGGAAACCAGTTTGTCGATCTGGATCAATTTGAGTTCGGCGATTTTCCGGCGTGTATTGCCGATGACGGTTCCGGTATCCGGATCCTTGATCTCCACTCCCTTGCTGAACACCGAAAAAAGCTTTCCGACGAAGACTCCACTTTTCTCACCCAAATTGGCGTAAATAATTCCCGAATCAATCGCCGCGATCTTACCTCTGGGAGTCGCCGGAGAATCTCGGAAGAGATCATGACTTCTTTGGTTGAATCGAAATCTGTCAACGTGGTCGAACGGCGGCTGCTAGATAAAGTGTTGGTGAGAATAATATTCAACAAACCAGCGCCTTTGATAACGATTCAGCTGTCCGTATTGGCAAGCTCTTGGGGGCTGACCTTGTCCTCACCGGCTCAATTTCATTGCTGAACAATCGACACACTCAATACTTTTCTCGACTTGCCGATGTTGAGAACGGAAAGTTGCTGTTCGCCGTGACCCATGAGGAAAATCCGAAGGCAGCATCGGCCGGCCAGGCGGCAGTGAGCGAGCCCGGCTTGGATTCAAATAGAGTCGTTAAGCTAAGTCGACGTGTGCTAATCGAGGCCGAAGAC
>CAMYNE010000555.1 GCA_947259675.1 uncultured Pirellulaceae bacterium | reverse complement strand
CGAATAGGAATAAAACGCGGAATGCAGAATAATGATGAATTGGCAAATTTGAGATCTGCAATTGTCCAACTTATTCATGTCGGATTATGAAATCTCAAGCACGGGTTTTGAAATTGAATATAATTCCGAATTCCGCAATCCGCATTCCGCATTGGCTAACATGATTCGTTACGGCATAACCATATTTCTGAGCGCGTTTTTGCTCTTTCAGATCCAGCCGATGATCGCCAAGTTCATTTTGCCCTGGTTTGGAGGCACGGCGGCGGTTTGGACGACGTGCATGATGTTCTTTCAAATTACTCTGTTGCTGGGATATTTGTACGCCCACTTGGTCAGGCGAATATTCTCTCCCCAGATGGTCTGGCGGGTGCATTTGGTGATCTTGATCCTTGCTTGTGCGGCGGTATTGGCAACTCACGCGGTACCGCCCGAGTTTCTCAAGCCGACGGGTGGCGAGAACCTCACTGCTGCCGTCGTCAAGCTCCTGGCCATTACCGTTGGCTTGCCTTTTCTTGTTTTGTCCGCGACCGGTCCGCTTGTTCAAGCCTGGCACAGCACGTCGCACGGTGGTCAAACCTACCGACTTTACGCCGTTTCCAATTTTGGATCGATGTTGGCGTTGTTGACGTACCCGTTTTTCTTTGAGCGAGTTTTTTCGCTCAACGTTCAAAGCCTGATTTGGACCGTTGGGTTTGTTCTGTTTGCGACTTTGTGTTGCTGGAGCGGGTTGCAAACAGCCAGTCAGTCGAAGTGGTTGCAGACCGAACACGAACCTGACCAGTCGAAAAGTAATGAAACCGACCACGTTGGAGTAGGCTTGCTGCTCGCATGGATTGGATTGGCGATGGCACCGTCCGTGATGCTGATCGCGACCACGAATTTGATGAGCCAGGAAGTTGCGTCGATCCCATTCTTGTGGATTCTGCCGCTGACCCTGTATTTGCTGTCGCTGATAATCTGCTTTGATCGGCCGTCGTTATATCGTCGAGCTGTTTTTACTCCGCTGCTGATTGCCAGCACAATTGTGTCGATCTTGATTTTGCATGTTAGCAATCAGATTTCGTTGTTGCCTCAGATTATCGGTCTCGCGATTGTTTGTTTTTCATGCAGTATGAGTTGTCATGGCGAACTCGAACGGCTCAAGCCTGCGCCCAATCATTTGACATTGTTCTACTTGATGGTTTCCCTGGGCGGAGCACTTGGCGGTATTTTTGTGGTCGCCATCGCGCCGCGCATCTTCAACGATTTTTGCGAATTCCATATTGGCTTGTTCGCCTGTCTCTTCTTGACCGTTGGAGTGAAAGTCATCGAAGCTTATCATCAGCCGAAGCACAATACGTTTTCGGCCTGGTTGAGTGCTGTTGGGGCGTTAGTCGCGGCGGGCTGTGTTTTGAGCAGCCTGATTTATTTTATAGATTTTGGCTACGAAAAAGGATTGCTCACTTTCGAGCGAAATGAATATGGACTTGTCTCGGTTCGCGAAAAAAATGGCTATCGAATCATGGTCAACGGTCGCACGGAACACGGTGGGCAGTTCCTTGAAGGCCCGGAAAAGATGCAGCCAAGTTCGTATTACGTTCAGGGCAGCGGGCCATCGATCGCAATTCAGGCCTTGCGTTCCGATCCAAAACGTGAAGGACGCGGATTGAACATTGGCGTAATCGGGCTGGGAACCGGATCGCTCGTTACCTGGGGCCAGCCGCCGGACAAATTCTGGTTTTACGAAATCAATCCTTTAGCGGAAAAATTGGCGCGCGAGTATTTTACGTATCTGGAAGAATCAAAGGACCAGAGCCAGGTCATTCTGGGAGACGGGCGGATTCAACTGGAGCGTCAGTTGAAGGAATCAGGATCGCTCAACCTGGATGTTTTGTTCATGGACGCATTTACCAGCGATTCGATACCAGCACATTTGTTGACTCGTGAAAGTTTTGACCTTTATTGGAAGCACCTGAAACCGGATGGAATCCTGGTCGCCCATATCACCAACCGGTTTGTCGATTTGAGGCCGGTGATCCATGCGTTAGCGGTCGAACGCGGGCATACGCCAATCCTGATCAATCACATTCATGGCGACCATCAAACGCGCTGGGTGTTAATGACACGCAATGCTCATGTAATCGAATCGGAAATGGTGACGTCAGTTCAGTCGACTTGGCCGAGCGACATGGAAGAGATATTCTGGACGGATGATTTTGCGAGTCTTGCCCAGTTGGTCGACTGGTCAATCAAGCTGGACTGGAACGAAGAGACGCCACAGCCACCGGCGAATCGCAATGGGAAATAGTGCCGTTTATGTCCGAAAAAGCCACTGAAAGCGAAAAGTCATTTCGCGTCTTTCAGACGTCGGCAGACGGATTTGCGCCGAAACAAGATGTGTTGGCGGTCGAAGAGCCGATGGAGATACGAGTTGTCTTTGGGCCAACTGAAAAAAGAACGGGCAAGAGTCTATCGATCACAATGCGAACGCCCAGTCACGACTTCGAACTTGCCGCCGGGTTTCTTTTCACAGAAAGCATCATTTCCCACGAGGATCAGATCGCCGGGTTTGAATTTTGCGGCCCAATCGCGGAGGGGCGCAGCGAAGCCAATATCGTTCGGGTTGAACTTACGCCAGGTGTTGAAGTCGACATAAAGAAACTGCAACGGCACTTCTATACGACGTCCAGCTGCGGCGTTTGCGGTAAAGCATCGTTGGAAGCGCTCGAAGTACAGGGGCTGAAACCACTAAAACAAGACGGGATCAGCGTCAGCTCCGAAGTTATCCGCAGTCTGCCCGACCATTTACGTTCTCGGCAAGATGTCTTTGATCGCACCGGTGGACTTCAT
>CAMYNE010000554.1 GCA_947259675.1 uncultured Pirellulaceae bacterium | reverse complement strand
TGAAGCATTTGGCAGACCTCGCCGGTTGGCTTAGACTGTTCGGGCAAGTGAATGTCAGTGGTCACCGGAATCCGGAATTCGTCTCGGACTTCCGCAAGGATCTTCAGCCCCGCCTCAAGCCCTACTCCACGATACGAATTTAAGCTCGTTCGGTTCGCCTTGTCAAAGGAAGCCTTGAAAATAAATGGCAGATTTAGCCCATCACATGTCGTTTTCATCCGCTCGGCGATCGTCATCACGACGTCTCGACTGTCAATGACGCACGGCCCGGAAATGACAGTCAGTTCGCCGCCCTTGCCACACTGAATCTGGTCGATCTGAACGGGGTTGTTCGGCAACTTGGTCTTTCGGTTGAAAATCTAACGGACGAGTCAGTGGGGCTGGGCCAAATCGGTGTGTTGGGGTAAGCGTTCATTTTGCGATATCCAGGTCTTCCCAACAATGACCTTGAGGTAGCCAGGTTTAACTCTAATATTCAATGGTAGCTGTCCACCGGGATCCCCATCAAGCTGATAGGGAACCGGTTCGTCGGATTCAATTCGAAGCGTCGTAAATTTCACAAAACGAGTATCTTTCCAACGCCGATGTTGGCGAAAAATAACACCGCCCAAGTAGAACAATCCTCGCAATAAATTTCCACCGCGGAAAGTACACAAATCCAACTTGCCGTCCATACTGTCGGCATCCGAGACAATCGGCAAGTTCATCGCGTATCTTGGGATGTTAAACACAAATGCCCATTTCGACTTGATGACCTCACCCGAATCATCGGCCTGAATTCGAAGGGTCGGATACCGATAACGGCTAATCGCGTCGATAATCGGTCGGGCATAGGACCAATGGCTAATATGGCCTTTCCGAGCCGAGTGCAAACGGCTCACCACGTCCGCGTCGAAACCACAGCTACACATTACGAGGAAATATTTTTCGTTCGCCCGTCCGACATCCAACGACGCCATCCGACCGTCCAGGATCAGCTCACACAGCTGCTCAGGATCAGAGGAGACGTCCAGATACTTGGCAAGCAGGTTTTCTGTGCCAAGTGGCAAAACGGCAAGTGGAAACGCAAAAGGCAACTCGTTAACCAGCATCGCGGCAGTCCCGTCGCCTCCGGCCGCAACGACAGCTCTAAGTTGACCATTTTGGTGAAGTTCCGTTGCGAGTTTGCGAATCGACGCAATTTCAGTCGGAATATGAACTTCCAAGCCGTTTTCTCGCAGCAAACCTTCCAATTTACGTGCGACGGCCTGATTGTCCGTCGCTCCCGATTTTGGATTGATCGAAATAATGACCGATTTGGCTGCGCTGTCGATTGTTTGCATTGCCATCGGTCGGCCTGTTTCGAATGCGGTCAGGCAGTTACCGGCTCGTAGAGCCTTTTGTGTGCCTATTTTGCGAATTCTATCAAATTGTCATTCGTTTGTTGATCGCCTCAGACTGCGAATAGGGCGATTCACAACCGGTATGGCCACTCTTGGCAATCGTTTATCGGACAGGAGTGCCCAATGCACAACAAATTAGCCTGGACTTGATAACCCTTGTGTTCAATTCTGCGCGAATCGGAGACGCAAATGTACAAAAACAATACAGCGAATTTGAACTTCTGAGCGTCGAAAATCCCGGTCACAAAAAACATGGTTGATTCACCGAAGCAAACCGACAATTTTTGTCTTAGCTTAATTATTTGGCTTTTGGTATGGCATGTGCGATTAGACATATTCAGTTGGTTAATCGCGAGATTCGCCAACAGCCCGTGAGGCCTCTGGGAACGTGGGCGAAGTAGTTGCCTTGCCCCTGACTACTTCGCAATGTCAGATTGTTTCTGGCAGCCCAGAGGCCTCGCCCAAACGGGCAGCAACTTCTAGCCACTCTGGCCGAACCACCAACTCAAACCGGTTCAACTCTCAACTCAAGTTAGCCAATCCGATTCAGATTTGGTCATTGGTCACTGGTCATGTGGACCCGTCAATGCTTCTGGATCGTCCAGAATCAGCATATGCCCATGATCGGCCGTTAGAATAACAGCCGTCTCTTCCCAGTTGCTGTTCTTTTCAACCCATTCCGTGACGGCGTCAAAAGCGGCTTCGCCACTGAAAACAGCTCCAATCGAGTCGTCGATGTTGTTATTGTGATTGGCCCAATCGACATCTCCGGCTTCGATCATCAGCCAGAAACCTCGATCATTTGTTCCCAAAACTTTCAATGCCGCCGATGTCATTTCGGCAAGCGTTGGGTTCTCCCGAATCACCTCCGGTTTATAGCGGTCGGCTCTACTCACTCCACGTGTTGGGTCGAATTTCCCATCCGCGGTCTGGTAAGGCAAATGACCACCCCAGGTTCCAAAAAATCCAAACAGGCGATGTTTGCCTTGAATCGCCTTATCAACTCCGGTTTCCAGGACTTTATTTCCTTCCTCGCCAGCCGTTCGCTGCGCGATGATGTATTTCCCCCCAGATTCGACGTCGATTTTTTCCAAATCTGCCGCACAAATAAACTTGTTGCCCGGAACGTAGTTTTCGCCCTGAGACTTACGGTCATCGCTTCTCTTCTCACCCCAACCACAGCCGATCACAACCTCCATCCCCGGCAAAGGATTGTCTCGATGAGAAATCGATGGGAGACCGACCATGTCTCGCGTAATGTCCTGATAGTCGTTCCGGGAAACATTGTTCGCGTAAGCACAGGCTGGCGTTGCGTGAGAAATCGGAACGTTGGTCACAACGCCCACCGAAAAACCATTCTGTTGCATCCGTCGAGCAATCGTTTCGACTTGTTTTCCGTCCGCGTCGATATTGATGGACGAGTTGTACGTCTTGATCGGACCGTTGGTG
>CAMYNE010000553.1 GCA_947259675.1 uncultured Pirellulaceae bacterium | reverse complement strand
CATGACGGAAGCGGTGTTGGCCGGCGCGCTGGTAATGGTCGGCATCGTACTGCTCGTCGTTTTCCTGACCCTTGCCGTGTTGTATTCCACGCGGACGGGGCTGTATATATCGGGCTATTATTTTGCGGTCCAAATCATTGTGGCCTCTCGCTGATTGCCATCGGAACTTATCTCGTCCTGTTAACATTTTGGAAAGTCGGCGCTTCGGACGAACGTCGGAATGCCATTGTGGCTAGAGCAGGCGAGTTCGAACTATTAAATGTGCTCTTCCCAAAGGGGACGCATGCTCTTCCCAAAGGGGACGTGCTCTTCCCAAAGGGGACGCAGCTGATTTTTTAGGACAGCTATTGTTTGAGGAATTCGGAGCAACAACCGGCCCTTTTGCGATCTTGTTCAAAAAAATCTTCGCAAAAAAAAGCTTTTTACTGTTAGTAGCACGGAAAAACTTCTCCTCCTCGAAAACCGCGGCCGTCGAAACAATAACGGCAATATCTTGGAAATGCATCTAGCCTGCATTTCTCATAGATGGGTCAAGTTCGCAAAGCTCTTGGTGGGTCGGCGCAAACCGCATTATGTTGATTTACAAATCGTTTTTAGTTTGTCGTTAGTTCGCGAGCGACGACCCACCAAAATCCACGGTTTGCTTAACACCACCCTACAAGCAGACTATTTGTCCGACTCGACAATGTCAGGCAAGTACAGCTTTTCGAAATCAATGTTTGTCGAGTTGATGTTGATTATAATGTTAACTTTGGTTTCTCCACCATATTGCGTAACTGCAAAATCGTAACCATGGAGGAAGTGTGTGTTTTCAGCTTTCTTGAAAGAGACATGCACTTTGAAGTTCGGGCATTTGGCCAGCTTGCCAATCAACATGTTAAGTGGAATGGTCTCGGATCGATAAACAAGATTTGTTGAACGCAACTGGTTGTGACCCTTGATAAATTGCAAGTCGTCAGACGCAAGGATGCCTAGCACCCGGTTTCGAGCTGCCTCCGGGTAGTCGAGCGGAAGGGACAGCCAGGGTGATTCGAGATCCCACCAATCGTTGATTCGAACGAGCGTCCAGACGATGTGTGGATTTCCAGATTTGTTGTCCGGATCGAATTCAATCTGCTCAGGCCGAGTAGCTTCCGAGCGACCAATATTGGCGATCACCAATTCATCGCTACTGATAAACTTGAATACCGATTGCACCAAAACGCCGTCTCCGATCCAGTTCATTTCTGCTGGACTCGAATCGGCGTTTAACGAAACACGCGACGGACCGACGGTTTGAATCGTAAACTCATCCTTGTTCTTATACTCAAGCAAAACCGTATCATCTTTGAATTCGAGCATGTAACTATTGAAGGCACCTTTGTTCACCCTGCCGTCGATGGTTTGCTGAATGAGTCTCCATTTGCCCGGCAACAGCTTGCGAATTGTCTCTTCACTGAGATTGTCGTAGCCGGTGTCTTTCTTTTTGTCGGCATTGGCAGACAGATTTTGTTCCGAGGATTCCCGTGCAGCGGGTGTTGAGGAGTCCCAGACATCGACGATGCCTTTGCCGTTTTCGTCGACACCACCGAACATTAGCACGTCTCCGTTTTTGGCCGACGCGAACACGTTTCGTTTGGCACCCTTGTCAGTATTTGCAAAACCGATTCGAGTTATGGTTTTGCCATTCTGATCAAAGAAATTCAGCTTTGCCTTGTCGGTTAACGCCATCAGGCTGCCGTGATTGGCCATGAAAGCGATCGAATTATCAAGGCCCGGGATGCTACGTCGCCACTGAACCACACCCTTTGAATTGTTCAATACGGTCAGCGAACGGTCTGAGTGTACCGCGATCAATTGCTTGTCAGGTGACAAAGCGACCGAATACTCGTGGTTTGATGCAGGGTCAACTTGTATCGTTCGAAGTTGCGATCCGCTGTTCGCGTCCCAAACGATCACTCCTGAATCTGTTTGCCCATTGGACCAGCTTCCGGCACTGACCATCAGTTCTTCGTCCTCGGAGAACGTGGCGTCAGAAACAGCCAAATGGCCAGACAGATCAAGTGCGACTTTGGACAGCATGACGTCCCATATTTTGAGGCGACCGTTGTCCGCTGACCCACTCATCTTTTCAGCGTCGACCAGGTTATCGGCGAAGTCCTGAAACGATTCCCCACAAATCGCGATTCGATCCCCATCAGGTGAGAATGACAACGAGTTGACGCTTCCGATTACTCGCGGCAGTTCCCTCCAGCTTTCCGGGGTCCGGGTCTCAGCCAATCGAGATGCTTCATCGTCTAATGAACAAATCAAGCTACCGGTTTCGGAATCAAACAATTTTACCTGGCCGAAATTGCTGCCGACCGCCAACAAGTTTGATTCACCCGAAATGGCGATCGATCGCACCGACAGACTTGCTTTTTCGACCGATGCAAACGCCTCAATTTCTTCGGCCGTAAATGGATGGATCACATGCAATAGCTTGCCCTTTCGATCGTAAACTTCGACCGATGGCCCGTTGTTGTCTCGCGGATTCAACACCGCGATCAATTGGCCGTCGCGTGAACAGGATAGCAATCCGACCTCGGCTGTCGTCGCAAAACTAACGCGGCCTGGCGCGGACTTGTCTGTTGGTTGAATTGGATGCGTTGACGATTGGCTGGCGGGCGGCGAAACGGACTGCTCGACAATCGTCCAGACTTCGATACCAATGTTTTTCTTATCGACACTGGCAATCGCGAACTTGCCGTCGGATGACATCGAGAAGTCTTTCCAGGCTCGATCTTGCGACGATTCGTCTCTCTTGATTTCGTCTTCCGTTGATCCGTCTTCAACGTTGAGGAAACGGATCGA
>CAMYNE010000552.1:2098-4932 GCA_947259675.1 uncultured Pirellulaceae bacterium | reverse complement strand
GGTCGTAATAATTATGTAAGGGCTACTGTCAAAACTGCACGAAAATCTCAACTTTAAACACTTGCATTACGTCATCGTGAGTTAACTTTTGCCAGAAGTTAATCGGTGCGAGGTCCGCGCTGTCAATGTTCACAACATTCAAGTTTTGGCGGCAAGTCGAATGAAGCCTATCGCGGCAAAAGCACCTTTCTTTGTTGATCGCAGAATCACATTGATCTTGGGATTCTGTGCGATTGCATTTCTATTAGCAACGGCAGCCTCAGCTCAGACGCAAGGATTTACCGAACCGTTCAGGACGATCGATTTGTCCAGCGACGAATCCGGCGCTATCTCCTCATTATCCGTAGAAGAGGGCCAACGAATTTCTAAAAACGAGATTGTCGCAAGCCTCGATAATCGTGTGCAGATTCTCCAATTGGAAATTGCCAAACAACTGGCCGACGCAAAGAGTCAACTTCTGGCGGCCGAATATACCCTCGCAAAACGCCAAGCCATCCTCGAACGCCTGGAGGAACTTAGGTCCAAAGGACACGCAAGCGCGAGCGAGATCATTCGGGCACAGATGGAATATTCAATTGCACACGCAAAGTTTCTGGCCGCAGAAGAGGATCAAGTTGTACGAGAGATTGAAAAACGACGAGCCGAAGTTCAACTTGAACGACGCAATGTCCGAACTCCATTTGATGGTGTTGTGTCGAAGATTCACCGTCGTGAAGGCGAATTTCTTTCTCCCTTGCGACCAGAAATCGTAACGATCGTTCAAATCGATCGCTTGTTGGCAACGTTTGCTATTCCGACCTCGCAAATTGGAAGTTTTGAAATTGGCAAACAGTTTAATCTTGAAATAGCTGGTGGTCGAACCGTGATGGGTACCGTTCACAGTATCGGAGTAGAAGCGGATGCACAAAGCGGAACTGTTCTCGTCAAGTTGTTGATTGAGAACGAAACCCAGGAGATTCGCGCTGGCGCAAGCTGCCTTCTCAACATTTAGCCTCTTACGTCGCATGAACGAATTGTCTAGCGCAGGACCAACGCCGGATTTGTAATTTACTTTTGGAATGGAACTCCAATGAATTCCGCGGTACCGCAATCTCGTTCTTACGATTCTGAAACGGTTACATCAGGTATCCAGGTGGCTGGGCCAGATGTCACGCAAACTCAAGAAATGCCGGTCACTGCGGACGAATCGGCATCCACCAACTGCGAGCATTTGGGAATCTACCAGCAGTTTGCTCGTGCTGCGGGTTCAGAACGCACCGTGGACGGCTATCTCAAGGCTGTTGCCGCCATTGTTTCCGAACATTCCGACAACCTCGCGCTTTGGACTTCGAAACGCGATGAAGACGGAAACTGTTCGCAGATACACGCGATTTCCGACGACAACGCCAATGCCGTCTGGCCACTGGTCGAAAACGAATGCCGACAGCTCATCAAACACGCGACGACGACTAACGCCGTCTGTAGCAGTTCAGTCGAAAAATTCCCGCAATACCAGATTATTGTTGCTCCAATCATCATCGACAACAATGCGGAATACGTCGTCGTTGCCTGTTTTTCGGTTAAGAAACAAACGTCAGTGCGTCAGCAATGGCTGATGGGAATGGTCGGCCAGTCGTTCACAAACTGGTTTCAACAAAGACAGCTGGAACAGGCAGACACCAAAACTCGCAGTCTCAATGACGCCTTGTCGCTCGTTCAAAGTCTTGACCAGACGACAGACGTTCGTCAGGCGTCAATGGCAATCGTCAACCACCTCCGTCGGCTCTGTACATCGGAACAAGTTGCAATCTGCTTCTGCCTGAACGGAGCACATGGAGAGCTAACGGCCATTTCTGACGTCGAGCGAATTGAAGTTGAAGCCGAATCAAACAAGCTGATCAAACACGCCTGCAACCAGGCGATCGTCGAAAACAAAATGCTCGTTTACCCACACACGGATGGCGAACCCGAAGCGCCGTTATTGCCCCTGGAACATTATTGTAAGGCCAATCGTTTACCAGGCTGTATCAACATTCCATTGACCAACGAAGATGGAAAAATACTCGGCGCGATCCTGGTCGCCATCTCGGAACAGCGAATCAACCAACCGGGATTCCCGGAATATCTCGCGCGAATGGCAAAAATGATTACGGGGCATTTAGAAATCGTTTTGCGCGCCAATCGAGGCATTTATGATCTCGCAAAATCACAACTTCAAAAACTAAAACAAGCATCGTGGACGAAGCCTGTTTTGATTGCTATGGGTTTGCTATTCATGACCCTGTGCGTTCCGTGGCCATATCGTGTCGCCTGCGATTGCGAGGTACAACCTGTGATGCGACGTTTTATCGCGGCACCGTACGCAGGTATCCTCGAAAAAACACTTGTCGAACATGGTGATGTCGTCAAACAAGGTCAGGTCCTTGCGAAAATGGATGGGCGGCAAGTCCGAATCGAACTCGCCGGCTTAAAGGCCGAATATGAAGGTGCAAAGAAACGCTGCGATTCTGCCCTGGCCAAATCCGACTATGCGACTTCGCAGATTACGCGCAGCGAAATGAATCGACTGCAATCAAAAATTGATCTGCTCGAACAACAGGTCGTTAACCTGGAAATTCGCAGCCCGATTGATGGAATAATCGTTAGTGGTGACCTCGAAAAGGTCGAAGGTGCCCCCCTTGAATTGGGGCAGACGCTCTTTGAAGTTGGACCACTGGACCAAATGCTGGCGGAAGTCGCGATCCCTGAGTCCGAAATTCCGCATGTGGCAGCAGGTATGAACGTGGCAATAAAACTCAACGCGTTTCCATTCAAAAGTTGGCACGGTGAAATCCAAAATATTCATCCACGAACCG
>CAMYNE010000552.1:0-2075 GCA_947259675.1 uncultured Pirellulaceae bacterium | reverse complement strand
AAGTAACGACGAACTTTTGTTGCGTCCAGGTCTCAAAGGCTCTGCTAAAGTACGTTCTAGCGCTCATCCAATTGGGTGGAACCTGTTTCACCAAGCTTGGGAATCTGTCCGCTACTGGATGATTTGGTAAGGCGATGTCCAACGAAATTCCTCCGCAAAACCCAACCGACGACGCAATGCCAGTCCCGCAAGATCCTGGTGTTCAATGGCTTAACACACATCTGAGCATTCGCCCGGAGTTGCGTTTTGATGTCAGAAACCAGTCCGGCGAAACATTTGTGATCATCGAAGATCCAGTTCGCAGCAAATTTTTCCAGGTTGGAAAAGACGAATATCGTTTCATTGCTTCCCTCAACGGCAAATCCACCATCGCTGAAGTCGTCGAAAATCTTGGCAAGATTCATCCAGGTTTGATCGACGACGAAAAAGCAACAGCGATTTGTCAATGGCTGGTCACATCCAATCTTGTGATTGGCCAGGAGATGGACAACCTCAAACGACTGAACTTGCAAGCAAAAGCGATTTCGAACCAACAATTGTTGGGATTGCTCAATCCAATCTGTTTTAAATTGCGTTTGTTCAATCCGAACAAAGCACTGCAAGCGATTCAACCGTACACGCAGTGGTTGTTCCACAAGTCCTCGTTTGTCATTTGGGCGATCACGGGGTTGATCGCAATGAAGATCATCTATACCAAATGGGATGCCATTGGAGATGCCTCCGTTGGTGTTCTTGCTGGCGGACGATGGATTTGGCTGCTTATCCTCATTCACGAAGCAGCCCATGGTATCGCTTGTCGCAAATACGGCGGTGAAGTCCCCGATGCAGGAGTTTTGATCCTGTTATTCACGCCAATGGCGTTCGTTAATGTAACCTCGTCATGGAGGTTTCCAAATCGCTGGCAAAGGATATTTGTCGCAGCGGCCGGAATGTATGTCGAATTATTTCTTTCGTTTCTGGCGATTATCGTATGGGCCAACATCAACCCGGGTGTCGTTGCTGACGTTTGCTTCAACATCTTTATAACGGCAAGCGTATCGACGATCTTGTTCAACGCAAATCCGTTAATGCGATTTGATGGATACTATATCTTATCCGATATTCTAAAAGTTCCCAATCTGTATCCGAAGGGAACCAAGTGGTTTGGTGATCTTCTCAAGACCACTGTTTTCGGAACATTGCCGACTCCAAATATTTGCCATTCCAAAGAAAAACTTCGAGTGGCTGTCTATGGAACCATGGCGTTTTTTTGGAAGATCTTGATCAGCTTAAGTTTGATCATCGGTTCCAGTGTGATCTTCCACGGCGCAGGAATCATCTTGGCCCTGGTGGGTGTTGGGCTCTGGTTCGGCCTGCCAATTTTCAAACAACTTAACAGCATTTTTGGTCCCAAAGCGACGCAGCAACCGAATTACAAGAGAATGTGCATTAGTGGACTGGTCATCGTTTTGATGTCGCTCAGTCTTTTTACGGTACTGCGAGGTCCGGCAGCGAAATCTGCACCGGCGATCGTCCAATTCAAAGATGAGTTACCGCTTCGCGCCCTTGCGGACGGGTTTGTCAAAGAGATATTGATTCGCGACGGCCAAAGCGTTGCTCAAGGTGACATTCTGATCAAACTTGAGAATCCTGAGTTGGATTCGGAACGGTTGGAATTACAACTTCAGGCGGAAGAAGCTGCCATTCAAACGCGGATCTATCAAAAGACCGACGAAACTGCGTTGGCACAGGCTGAGCAGAAAAAACGTGAAGGTCTGCTGCTGCAACTGGCAGAAAAAGAAGAACAAGTCCAAGGCCTGGTAATCGAAGCGCCCTTTGACGGGTTTGTATTTCAACGTAATCTGCACAACCAGATCGGCGACTTTGTTCATCGGGGTGATCAAATCCTGAATATCGCACAGCGTCAAACAAAGGAAATCGTCGTATCGATTGATCAAGCTGATCTGGAATCCATCAAAGGCAACGAAGGCCAGCTGCTGCGGGTCGCGTTTCCCGGGACCAAGGTTTTTCAATCGGAACTGGTTCGAATCAACCCTCGAGCAAATGAAAAGCCGACGCATCCTACGCTCTGTGCG
>CAMYNE010000551.1 GCA_947259675.1 uncultured Pirellulaceae bacterium | reverse complement strand
CGCATAAGACGTTTGGTATCGCGACTGCTGCTCGCTCGTCTCGACAACGATCTCGACGGCCTCGTTCGGTGATGCTTCCATGTTTGATTCGGAAGCGGCCGGACCAGAATCAACCACTTCCGACGAATCGTCTTGCCAGAACCAGGAGAACCCAATCGCGATCAGAAACGAAGCAGCCAATGCAGCCCCAATTAGAATTCGCGCGACCGAACCGCTATTCCATTGACCAGATGGAATGATCGAGTTTCGTCGAACGACTTCTCTTTCCGGGTCAGTCAAAATGACCTGGTTCCACGCAGCTTTCACAGCCGAGCTAAGTTCATTGAGTTCACTGATTTCCGCTCGACAAGCTTCACACGATTCCAGGTGTGTTTTAAATTCCAGCTTCAATGAATCGGAAAGGTCGCCATCGACGTAGTCGTCCAGCAAGTCGCAAATTGAATCGGAGTTCATTTTTTGTCGTCCGTTGATGGTTCCAGGAATTTCTGTCTCATTTTTTTCCTTGCATGGCTCAAATTAGTCTTCACATTGTTTCGACTGAGGCTCAGAATCTGACTGATCTCGTCGATGGAATGCTCTTCAACTGTTTTCAAAAATAAAACCTGCCGCTGCGTCTCTGGCAGCTCCTGAAAACTGGCGAGTACATTTTCAAGATGCTCTCCTATTTCAACCGTTGTTTGTGGGCCACAAGAATCATCAACCAGTTCAGTGTGCAAGTTGTCCCGCGCGGGTCTTCGTTTCCTGGCTCTTAGCCGATCACGCCATAAGTTGGTAACGATTTGGAACAACCAGCATCGGGGATCATCCATTTTTGCAACGGTGGTTCGATGCTTCACAGCGCGCAACATCGTCTCTTGCGTCAGGTCCTCAGCTAACGTGTAGTTTTGCGTCAAGCTCAACGCAAAACGCTTGATAACAGGCGAATACTTTTCAAAATCCAACGGAACTCGAATTCCCAGGTCGTTTGGATGCTATGACTGAGTAATAAACGCCAGCGGCGGGAAAAGGTTAAAAAGAAAATGACAAAAATAGGAATATTTGACAGCAAACCGCGTTTCCAGAACAAAAGACAATTATTCCGCATCGCGAGTCTAAATCTCGACAGGGACTGTCATCCGATTGAATCCAAGTCGAAGCCAAAGTATCTTCGAGCAGAATCGATCAATACAATCTTATTAGGAAACACAAATGCCAGCCGAAATATTGCCTGCAAAACCACTGTTCACAGCCCTGTCCGCCTTGGCAATTGCATTCAGCTGCATCGCAGCATCAAGCTGGAAAACCGACGAATATAAAAGCGGAATCGTCTGGCCAGAACCGCCTGTAATCACTCCCGGCACAGCTACAGCTGCCCCATCCGACGCGATTGTCCTTTTTGATGGAAACAACCTCGACGCATTTGAAAATGGAGACGCGTGGGAAATTGCCGATGGTGTTGCGACGGTCAAAGGCAAAACGATTCGTACCAAGCAGACATTTGGCGACTGTCAGTTACACCTTGAATTCGCCTCACCTGCCGAAGTCAAAGGCGACGGACAAGGGCGTGGCAACAGCGGTATCTATTTTATGGATAAGTATGAGCTTCAGGTTCTGGATTCTTTTAACAACAAGACTTACTTCGATGGTCAATGCGGAGCCATTTACAAACAACAACCACCAACCGTCAATGCCTGCCGTGGACCGGGAGAATGGCAGAGCCTAGACATCGTTTTTTCGGCTCCTCGATTCAGCGAAGATGGATCCGTTAAGAGTCCCGCCTACATCACCGCATTTCACAACGGCGTGTTGATTCACAATCACTTCGAACTACTGGGCGGAACTTATTGGGATGAACCTGCCCACTATGAAAAACATCCGGACAGTCTGCCAATCTCGATTCAAGACCATGGTAACCCCATCCGGTATCGCAACATTTGGGTACGCGAAAAAATACATCCGCTGGTTGGAAAGAAGCCTGAAAAGTGAGTGCTGTGCAGTCGCGGGGGACGCCAAATCAGGGTCCAGACAATTGTCGTTTAATGCAAATACCGTTCAATGGAGAGATCGAAAACGGTCAAGTCATCCTGAAGGAGCCTAGGCGACTGAAGGATCTCTCGTGTTTTTGCGCGAGATTCTTCGGTCGCTAAAGCTCTCTCAGACTGCCAATGAAAGTGCGAACTCGCACGCCCGTCCCACATCCGGTTTGAAACAAAACGCCAGTCATGGCTAAACTCAACAATCAAGAAATCGTTGGCGGATTCACTGCCAACCTCAAGCAGTCGTTTGGGCCGTACTTGTCGCTTGACGGCGAGAGCTTCATATTCGATACGCGGCCGCGCGAGTTTCCGCTGTGGCTCGGGTATAACGCAAGTCCGCTGTTTGGATTGCTCCAGCACCTGGAAACGTGGACCGGCAACCGTTCTGATTCTTTCGAACGAATTGAGACGGCATACACGGAATTGACTCAGCGACTTGACGAGACGCATTCCGGCAAACTGCAACTCAATCCCGCCCAAACGCTCAGGCCGGCCGGTCTACTCTACTTCTACATTTCACTC
The DNA here is from genome assembly GCA_947259675.1 of uncultured Pirellulaceae bacterium. Classification (GTDB taxonomy): domain Bacteria; phylum Planctomycetota; class Planctomycetia; order Pirellulales; family Pirellulaceae; genus Mariniblastus. The sequence goes on along the minus strand of CAMYNE010000551.1, from coordinate 1,620 downwards.
TCGATTCTTGATCATGTCCCCGATGCGCACAATTCGATCTCGCAGGAGATCGAACGTCAGTTCCATCAAGTAGCGGACAAATTTGGCGACTTGATTAAAGACTCCTACGTAAATGGAACAAATTTTGAATTCGGATTTGAATTGCAGGACGAGTTCCGCAACAGGTTCTCCGTGACCCGAGCCGGGATTTTGACCACGCCTTGGCCCCGACTTTCGCACAAATACAGGTTTCATCTGAATCTGTCCTATCGCGAAAATGAAATGGAGCTGTTTTAACGATTCGGTCGAATACTCGGAAGTCGGCCTGGGTCCGCCAGCGCATCTGGAATCTCACTACGAATTTCATGAGTCACTAATCCGGGCAAAGGTAACTCGAAAACTCCCGAAGAAAAGCCGGTTCGAACCGTTTCTAACCAAACAACTCAAAACTTGTTCGTCAAAAAATCTTCGAATTGTGGTGCTGGATCAAAAACGCTACCAGCAATACCGGGAACATATTCTCCGCATGCAGAGAGAAGTCTATGAACCGACTCGCCAAAGCCCACCGGAAGAATTTGATATGCTTTTCAGTTCAGAAAAGCCGCTCGGAATCCTGGTGCTGGACGGGGAGACAATCGTCGCAATGTCGTTCGCCGGACGGCTGGAATTGTTCCGTCAGGAACGGGGTGTCACGGGAGACCCATTCTTCGGCGACTCACACACGTACTACAGTATGGATCTTACCGTCGCTTCAGAGTTTCGAGGTGGTTTGGGTCGGATCATGAAGCAAGCGATGGTTTTGCTGGCCATTGAAAACGGCGTCACCGCGCTTCACGGACGAAATCGGGACCGACTGGCTCGCGGGATGTGGGCGATCAACCTCTCGCTGGGAAGCTATGAACTCCAACATTTGCCCAACGATTATCCGGACGATGGATCTTATCGAGATTGCATTTATTATCGTTGCCCGCTCGAATGGGATAACGTTGACTTGGCCGATTTCGATTTGATTTCGGATAGCATCTCGGCCATGGTCAATGGACTCTTGTTAAAAAACGTCATCATTGAAAACGAACCGACAACGTGATTGACTGCGGATTTCCAATTCTCGAATTCGATCCCAGGCAGACTCCACTTAAATGGGGACAAGCACACGGGGAACAGTTTCGCACAGCGATTAGTGAACTCGCCGAGATTCGTCTGAGCTTGATGCAGGAGAAGAACCCAACCCTTGATCCAACCATCATCAGCAATCTCGCCGCCCAGCAATGGGAGGCGACAAGGATTTATGACGAGGACTTGTCAACTGAACTCCAGGGTATTTGCGACGGATCGGGATTGTCGCGCGAGCTGATTACAGTTCTGAACAACTACACCGATTTTCGAGATATCAAGTTGTCAGATGAACAGGGCTGTTCGGTCGTTTACATCAATTTTGGCTCCCCGATCGCCGGACAAACCTGGGACATGCATGGCTCCGCCAAAAATTATGCTTGTTGCATCCAAGTTCCCCACCCGGACTCGTCGGCTTCGATCATCTTCAGCATCGTCGGCTGTGTTGGCATGATGGGGTACAAGCCAAATGGCCTCATGCTGGGCGTCAATAATATTAATACCGACGGCGCCCGCCCCGGCGTCCTG
>CAMYNE010000550.1 GCA_947259675.1 uncultured Pirellulaceae bacterium | reverse complement strand
CTGCCCTCTTTGTCCCGTTCGATTCCGGCCTTGCCGCAGTTGTTCGGGCCTTTCGTTTTGCATTTGTTGTACACGTTGTATCACGACGGCCTGTTCAGCTTGATCAAAGATTCCGTCGCCGTTGATATCGACGCGGTCAAACCGTTGTTGCATTTGGCGCGGCATTTCGTCGCGGGCTATGCTTCCATCCCCATTTTTATCTAATCGCTGAAACATCTGTCCCAAGTCGCGATTGGCATTGCCCTGTCTTTGTCCACGTTGTCCCCGCTTCCGGCCTTGTTCACCCTCGCCGCCCTGACCTTTTCGTCCTTGACCGCCTTTTTCCTGGCCGCCTTTTCTTTGGACTTCTTGGGGCTGGCCAGGTTGCCCCTGATCGCGCTCTGCTTCTCCTCGACGTTGGGCATCAACTTCTCCGGCTAGCCACAAAGAGATTGTCAAACACGCGATGATTGTAATTGGACGCATCTGATTTCCTTCGTATTGATAACTCAATTTGCCTTTGAATCTGTTCGCCGTCACGGCGGTTCAAGCCATCTGCCATGCCACTCATATACACGATTTGCCAATCGAACCGAGACATTTCAACCATGCCGGTGTTTTGTGTAGTGGTGCAAGCCTCTTGCAAATAACGAGTTACGGCACAAAATTTGGCTCAACTGAATCTACGAGCCGTCAAAATCGGCAAAATGATGGAAATGTCGCGGATTGAACAAGACCGCGTGAATAATAGAGTAAAGCACTATGACTGACGAACAACTGCCCACACAATCCGAAATCATTGGCCAGTTGAAGGCGAACCGGGAAGAAGCGCTCGCACATTTTTTTTCGCTTGTCCGTGACAGGCTGAAACGGATCGTCAATTTTCGTTTGGACTATCGGCTGAACGGGCGTATTTCAGAATCAGACGTAATTCAAGACACTTATGTTCGCGCGGCCCAGCGAATCGACAGTTATCTCGAAAAACCAGAGATGCCTTTTTTTGTCTGGTTGCGGTTGGAAGTTCAACAACAACTCGTCGATGTGCACCGACACCATTTTGGCGCAGAGAAACGCGACATCCGAAAAGAGGTCGCCTTGGTGAAGCCCAAGTCAGATCAAACGTCGATGGCGCTGGCGGCTCACCTGGTTGCACAAATGACATCGGTGAGTCAATTATTTGAAAAAGCGGAAAAGATCGCGTCGGTCGAAAAAACTTTGCAGGAAATGAATGAACTTGATCGGGAAGTCATCGCGTTACGGCACTTTGAAGAACTTTCCAATATCGAGACGGCTGAGGTGCTAGGCATTCAACCAGCGGCAGCGAGCAAACGATATCTGCGGGCCTTGAAACGACTGCGTGAAATCATGGAACAGGTCCAGGGAATGGCTTAGATGGCCGGTCAACAGCCCAAAAACGTTAACAAAGAAAAGCTGCTTGAGCAGATCGTTGAGCACTTTACCCAGCGAATCCGCGCTGGCAAGTCGCCCCAGATTTCTCGGTACATCGCGAAATATCCCAATCTCCGCGAGGAAATTGAAGACCTGCTTTCATCTGTCGCAATGATCGAAGAGCTGAAACAACAACAAACATCCAAACCGGACTCCCTGCAAAAACGACTCAAAGAGGTCGTCCGCCTCAAACAGATAGGCGACTATCGAATCGTTCGTGAACTGGGCCGAGGCGGTATGGGAATCGTCTTTGAAGCGGTTCACGAATCATTGGGCCGCCGGGTCGCCATCAAAGTCATGCCCGGTCGGATGTTTGACGACGACAAGAGTCTCGAACGTTTTCGTCGTGAAGCCCAGGCTGCCGCCAACCTGCACCATACGAACATTGTGAGTGTTTTTGGAGTGGGTGAAGATCAGGGACACCATTATTACGTGATGGAATTCGTCGAAGGAAACAGTCTCAGCGAGATCGTTAACACCCTCAATTCTGATCCGACTATTGTCGAGACCATGGCGACGTTGGACGACAGGGCAAAAGCGATTAACACGACAGTTTCCGGCGCTTCCCACCTTCAAAAGACAGCGGCCATCGAACTGGGCAACGGTCGCGAAAAGCCCTTGAGCACCAGTTCTACACTTTCAGACAACCGTTCGTCCCAGCTCGTCGATCGGAGCAATCTTCCGTCTGGCCGCCTCCGCTATCGCTGGGCTGCTGAAATGTGCGCTCAAATCGCCGACGCGTTGGCATACGCTCATGATCACGGGACTCTGCATCGCGATCTAAAACCCGCTAACCTGTTGCTCGATAAAGACGGAAGCGTATGGCTGACCGATTTTGGTCTCGTAAAAAACATGAGTAATCACACGATGACCAAAACGGGCGACATTATTGGCACACCCCAGTACATGGCGCCGGAGTCTTTTGAAGGCAAATACGACGAACGCAGTGAAACCTATTGCATGGGGCTGACCTTGTATGAATTGGCAACGCTTTCGCCGGCCTATGCAAATTCATCGACACCCGAACTCATTCGAGCCGTAACGACAACGACTCCTCAGCCGCCACACAAAGTCGAACCCAAAATCCCACGCGACCTGAATACGATTATTCAAAAGGCGATCGCTCGGGATCCTGAAATTCGTTATCAGTCGGCCGAGCTGCTGCGTAATGACTTGCGAGCGTTTTTAGATGATCGTCCGATCCTGGCCCGTCGCTCTTCTCCAATCGAGCAAACGTGGCGTTGGAGTCGTCGCAATCCGCTTTTGGCGATACTTACCCTGGTTTCGATCTTGTTGTTGGCTGCCACTGCTGCGACTGCCACCTATGGCTACCTTGTGACCCAGAGCAAAAGCAAGCTGCTTGAACAGCAACTTTCCGATTCCGAACTAAATGAAATTTTGATGGGGATC
>CAMYNE010000549.1 GCA_947259675.1 uncultured Pirellulaceae bacterium | reverse complement strand
TTCTTTGTCTCCGCCTTCGGGAAGTTCGATTTTTGAATCGAGTTTGATTTCGGGCAGATCCATCATTTCCTTGTAGGCACCAGGGTTCATTACGAGCTCTTCGCCTACTTCGAGTCCACCTTTAATGAGAACCATTTGAGAATTATCAGCCGCGATTTCGACTTCGCGCGTTTCCCAGTCATTTTCGCCTTTTTTGAGCAGGCAGAATTGTTGATCTTGAACGGCATAGACGGTTTGAATCGGGGCCAGAATCGCATCTTTTTCGTAACGAACCTGGATATTAACCGAGGCGTTCATTCCCGGTTTCAACGCTTCGGGTGGATCGAGGATTTTTACAAAGACGGCGTACTTCCGCACCGAGCTGCTCATCCAACCGCTCGATTCAGCATACTGATTGACTTTGGTGACGACGCCTTTGAGAGTCTGATCATTCAATGCGTCGACGCTGATTGAAACGGGCATCCCCGGTTCGATTTGGGTAATACTTTGCTCGTTGATCAAAGCCTTGACTTCCATTTTGTCCGGATTGGGAAGACGAACGAGGACTTGACGTTCACGAACTGTCGTACCCTCTTCGAGAACCCAATCGTTACCACCACGAGACGACTCTTTCGCATACACGACTTGCCCCGAAACGCCATTCGGCACTCGGATTTCACATTTCGCAATCAAGTCCTGAATTTCTTCCAGTTGACCTTCCTCTACGGCTTTGGCTTCAAGCTCATTGTTGTATTTCACATTTGCGGCTTCGATGTCGCTATCGAGTTGAATCAGCTCTTTTTCTCTGGTGATTTCGATCAGGACCCTTTTCTTGGTGGCAGCCAGTTCCTTTGAATTCAGACCCCTCTTTTTCGCAATTTCGGCTTTGACAACCCCGAACTTATCCGTCGCCAGTTGCTCGTTTGTCGCAAAGCCCTTGCTAACAAGTTTTTCGGTATGATTAAGATAGTCCAAGGCTTGTTGGTATTCCTGGTTTGCGGTTTCGATCTGGCTATCGGCATCGAATGCTTCGTTTTCAATTTCCTTCAGCTTTTCGACGAAAATGCCCTCAACGTATTCTTTGCGAGATGCCACGGCTGCCTCTTTCGCAGCTTTGGACTGAATGACACTGGTTAACGCATTTGCCACAGCGATTTTTTGTTGTTCCAGTTCTTTTTCAAAAGAGCTGGAATCAAGTCGCACCAGAAAGTCACCTGCTTTGACTCGCGTTCCTTCCGGGCAAACCTCGATCACACTGAGCGAACCCCCCCGGGCCGAAACTTCACAACGAATCTCGACGTTTTCACTACTCTGGACTTCACCCTGATCGAGGACTTGTGAGACAAATTCACCGCGGGTGACGGTCGCCAAAATCGGATCAATGGAATCCTGATTCCCTGAAAACGAAGGATAGTAAAAGAAGATTCCAACACCGACCAGCGCGATTGCAACCACGGTGAAGATTACAAATTGGGCAACCAAACCCCTACGGGAGGAAGAAGAGAGTCGATTTTTAGGTGACGGATCGGATCGCATAAGAGATTCCAATATTGATTAAAAAAACACTTGCCGAATGCCAGACCGGAAGGGGAACAACCATGTTGTTGTCCAGATCGGTCTATTTTAGCATGAAATAGAGAGAATTCAGCGCGAATCAAGCTGCCTTGCCGCTGTCCCGATGATTGTATCGCACAATCCACATTACGGGACTCATAAACCTTGAAAACGAACCTGGTCTGGTCTGAGAAACCCCACTCATATTAAACCACAGATTGGTCAATCGGTTTCGCAAACTAACACGATTTTCCGAAACGTCCAAATCGGTAATGCAAATCCAGGTTTTTCGGCGAATTTGACTACGATCCAGCATCTTTTGGCGCATTCAGGAGCTGGTCGAGCGGACCAATAAAAAGGGGTTTTCGAGGCTGGGATGGAGGCGTTTGAGGGTCCAAAGACTCAATTCGAGACGATTTAGGAGTCAATCCGGACAGAGATGGCTCACTCGGGTTGTCAAGCACACGTGACAATTGGCCCTTGTTGGATGAAATGCCGGAATCGGACATTAATCCGCCAGCTTTTGGCGGTGTTTCCCCGAACGCCGTAGGGTCAAGTTTTGGCAACGCCTGGAATAGGAGCCCACCGTCTTTTAAGTTTCCAAATAAGTCTATCGATGCTTCGTATTTCGCATTGTCCTTGCCTGATTCATGCTCGACAAACGAAACAGTCTCAACCTCTTGACGATTCTTAGAATCGGGCGACTGGACCTGAGCGTTGGCGGTTTGCTCTGAAAGCAATTTTTTCATCGTTACGCCAGGCGGATCTAGATCTGGTGCGTCTGGCAACGGCACGATATCGGCAGGCCGACTTTGATTGGACCGATTGGGTTCAACATCTGGCCGAACTGGACGCAGATAATAGCTGTCGTCTTGGTCGCCTTCGTCATCATTTTGTGACGATGGGCTGTCCGGAACTTCGTTTTGCAAATTCTCGTCAAACGTTAGGTCGCCAATGTCACCTTGAAATGGCTGGATGTTGCAACAGAACTGTCCGTCTAACGAAATTCCCATCATGGCTGCCGCCCGTTCCGCGATCGTCTCATCGATGGCTCCAGGATCAATCCAAATTCCCATTTCATCCACTTGCATCGTGCCGAGATCAAAGTCAAGACTTCGCCGTAGCACCTCATAGCTGACCCAAGTGTTCAGGAAATCAGTTTGCGCTCTTTGCAAACCGTTGATGGCTGAGAGCAGGTCGCGAGCCGTGGTTGGTCCCACCAGCGAACGATCGTCACCAGGTTTGGCCGGCTCTTCGAGTGAGAAACGCGCCAGTTCAACTTCTTCGATTGCGATCTGAATTGACTTGCGGTT
>CAMYNE010000548.1 GCA_947259675.1 uncultured Pirellulaceae bacterium | reverse complement strand
TCTAAAAGTCGCAGAGAATGTGGCGCAAGTCTTTATGGGAATGCGAATCCAATGCACCCAATGCCATAACCATCCGTTCGACCGGTGGACGATGGACGATTACTACAGCTTTGCCGCCTTCTTTGCACAAATCGGCCGGAAACCAGCCGAAGACCCGCGTGAACAGATCGTGTTCAACCGTCGCGGCGGTGAAACGAAACACCCGGTTACCGGGGCAGTAATGAAGCCGAAGTTTCTTGGCGGTGAAGTTCCTGATCTGAAGGGTCGAGACCGTCGAGTCGTCATGGCCGAATGGCTGGCGTCACCAGACAACCCTTATTTTTCCAAAAACCTTGCCAATATCGTCTGGGCCCATTTCTTCGGAAAGGGAATTGTGAACGAAGTCGATGACGTTCGCGTCAGTAATCCCGCGGTTAATCCCGAGTTGCTGGATGACCTCGGTAGGAAATTTGCGGAATACAATTTCGATTTCAAAAAAATGGTTCGAGACATCTGCAACTCGCGAACTTATCAGCTCAGTACATCAACGAACGAAACGAACGAGTCGGATCTCACGAACTTTTCGCACTCGGCGTTGCGGAGAATCCGGGCTGAGGTTTTGCTGGATGTCATCAGCCGAATCACCGAAACGAAAGACAAGTTTCGCGGACTGCCGCTGGGGGCACGGGCCGTCCAAATTGCCGATGGTAATACGTCCAACTATTTCCTGACGACGTTTGGCAGGGCAAAACGTGAAACGGTATGTGCCTGCGAGGTAAAAATGGAACCCAACCTGTCCCAGGCACTTCACCTGCTCAATGGAGAATCCGCTCATAACAAAATCAAACAGGGCAATTTGGTCAAACGAATGCTCGATGAGCAAAAATCGCCTGAGGAAATTGTTGACGAACTTTATCTGCGTTGTCTGGCACGTCAACCAAACGATACCGAACGACAACAAATCATGGATGAGCTCAACAAAGAAGAAAACAAACAGCCTGGATTAGAGGACCTTTTCTGGGCGTTGCTGAATTCGAGAGAATTCGTATTCAATCACTAAGACGATCATGATTTCAAACAACACTAAAACCCGAATCCAAGTTTTCAAAATTGCATTTGTGATTTTATGCTCGATCACGATCTTGCTCCGCCCAGACGTATCGGCGGGTGATGAAACATCGGCCGAGAAGATTACCTATGACGATCACATCGGGCCGCTTTTGCGCAAACGGTGTTCGACTTGCCACAATACCGACAAGAAATCCAGCGACTTGGATGTCACCAGTCTGGCGAGCCTGATGCAAGGCGGTGCCAGCGGTTCCGGTATCGAGGCCGGTGATTCCGGCAGCACCTATCTGTTTTCACTCGTGTCATACGAAGATGGTCCTGAGATGCCGCCAGCTGGAAAAATTCCTGACAGCGAGATTGAATTGATCCGCAAGTGGATTGATGGTGGCGCGTTGGAAAATTCAGGAAGCAAGGCCGTGATCAAGCCGAAATTTGACATGGCCATGTCGGAATCGCCTACGTCGCGACCGGAGGTTCTGCCGATCCCGGCGCGACTGCCGCTGGAACCAGCACTGAGAACCAGTCGGGCTTCAGCACCGACTGCGTTGGCGACCAGCCCGTGGGCTCCTGTCGTCGCGATCGGCGCTCCGAAGCAGGTGTTGCTCTACAACACGAGTACTTTGCAGCTGATTGGCGTGCTTCCACTTGCCGAGGGACAGGCAAATTCGCTTCGCTTCAGCCGCAATGGAGCGTTGTTGATTGGGGGTGGTGGCGTCAATGGAGCCAAAGGCCTGGTCACCTTATGGAACGTAAGGACGGGTGAAGAAATCGGGCAATTCGGAGACGAATTAGATGCTGTGCTGGCCGCCGATTTGAGCCCCGATCATTCACTCGTTGCATTGGGCGGCCCACAAAAACTCGTCAAAGTTTACTCGACCTCGGATGGAAGCCTGCAGTACGAACTCAAAAAACACACCGATTGGGTGACGGCGATCGAATTCAGCCCCGACGGAAAGTACCTCGCTACCGGCGATCGCAATGGAGGTCTTCAGCTTTGGTATACCGAAGACGGTACCGAACATCTCATGCTCAAAGCCCACACCAAAATGATCAGCGGAATCAGTTGGCGCATCGACGGGAAAGCTGTTGCTTCCGCAAGCGAAGACACCACGATTCGGATTTGGGAAGCCGAAAACGGAAAACAAATCAAGAACTGGGCGAGTCATGCTCCCGGTGTCACGTCCATTGAATTTGCCCGCGATGGCACGTTGGTCACTTCCGGACGCGACAAATTGGTTCGGACCTGGAAACAAGATGGTACACAAATCCAACAATTCGGTGGACTCACGGATATTGCCGTTTTGGCAACCTATTGCGATGAGACTCAGCGCGTGATCGCCGGCGATTGGACAGGTTCCGTACAAGCTTGGAATGCAGCCGACACGAAACTCGCTGGCAAACTGGATCCGAATCCTCCGACGCTGGCCGAGCGGCTAAATTCGGCACAAGTTCAAGTTCAACAGACTCAGCAGACCCACGCTCCGTTGGCAGCAAAGGTGGCTGAACTTGAAAAGACGTTAAGTGAACTCACCGGATCACTGCAGCAGGCAAAACAACAGCAGCAAACCAAACAGGCGGCTCTTGTCCAAGTCCAAAACCAATTGGTGACCGCACAAAAACAGCTTGTTTCTACCGTTGCTGAACAAGATCTATGGCGCAAAGAATTGACGGTGAAAAACGAAGCCAAACCTCTCCTTGCGGAATCGCACAGCAAGGCAAACGAAGCCGCCCAGAAACTTTCGGGTGACGCTGAAATTTTGAAAACGGTGGAGCAACTTGGAGTGAAACTCCGGCAGCTCGAA
>CAMYNE010000547.1 GCA_947259675.1 uncultured Pirellulaceae bacterium | reverse complement strand
CCGTGCGGGATGGTTCCGCCGATTTACACCGGACCTGGTTCACCCATTGCCCGCACGGGATTGCAACAGACGTACGTGTTCTTTGATGAGGGTGTCGAATCGTTCGTGATTCGCCCCGCGTTTACAGGCAAGGTCGACAACTTTGGAATGTTGATTCCGTTCCCGACACCTCCCGCAATTCGAAAAGTTCCGGACAACGTTTTTCTCCAAATTAAAAATGCCATCGATCCGCCAGAGGTCGTCGTTGATTTGAGACCGGTTCCGGTTTTTGCCGCGCGCGGCGGCGGCTCCGGAGGAGCAGTGGCAGAGAGTGCCAAACTGGTGGAGAAACCGGAAGACCGACTCGAAGTACTCAACGAGGAAGCAGTTGGCATGTACGAAGTCGCCGTGCTTTCTGCCGGTAGCGCCAAAGCACTCAAGAAATGGATGGACGAAAACAAGTTTCAATACCCAACCGGGATGGATAAAGTCACCAACGAATACGTCAAGCTTGGTTGGTGCTTCGTTGCCGTGAAAACCAAAGTCAGCCAAAAGTCTTCCGCCGAACCAAAACCGGGTCAACGCCAAGTCAATCCAGGAATGCCAGCCGGGGCATCGTTTGATGGTGCGGTCCAGGGTCTTGGTTTTCGTTTCCAGACAAAAGATCTTGTGGTGCCGATGCGACTGTCGGCCTTTAACGAAGGTGAAATGCGAAACGTCGTGTACCTGTTGACTCGTGGCGCCAAGAAAATCCGCTCGATCCCGGAAGAGTATGTCGTCCGGCAACTCGGAGGCCGAGAGTTGATCAAGAATTTGAACGGCCCCCTTCCTTTGCGAATTATCGGCGGCACTGCGAAAGACATTCCTGAATCCCGGCGGAAGGCCATCGACTTACAACGAGATCCAACCGGGTCTAATGGCGTAGCGAAGTCACTTTTTGCTTCCGATCTCTACGCTTCAAAAATGTTCGCCCGCGATCGTGACACGCTGTCGCTGGCTCACGAACAGCATGAAAAAGAACTTTTGAAAGTTGGTGAACACTTTGGGCTGCGTGGTCCCGACTACGACTCGTTGCTTGAAAGTAAATCGAATGACCAATCAAAACATTTGTTTGACGACATCTCTGGTGAACTCGCCAAAATGACTTTGACGGTTGTGGATGGCGACTTTCCGCGTGAGGTCGTAGCGAATGAGAATCTGAGTTTTGACGGTTTTCGGATGGCGAGAGCGCGCAACTCAGCCAAGTTTTACGACGCCAAACTTCATGGGCCAGCCCCGGAAAAAACGGGAAACCGAATTAGTGCCGCCGACCCATGGCGGCAGCTTGAAAAGACAGTAGATCCGATATCACGACCCGCAATCGCGGCCATCGGAGTGTTAGGATTTGCTTTCCTATTGCTCCCCCTCTCATCATTAAGACGTACCAAAATCAAAGATAACGGCTGAGGAAAACATGTTGACTCTGAAATACAAATTCCGTGCACTCGTCATCATGGCGATGCTGGCATTCGTCGGCACCATCGTATCCGAGTCGGCCAAGGCAGACCCCTGTGGCATGGTGCCTCCGATCTACGTCGGGCCCGGATCGCCGATTACCAGAATCGGTTTGCAAAAAACGTATGTCTTTCATAAGGACGGCGTCGAAACCTTTGTGATTCGCCCCGGCTTTACGGGAAATGTTGATAATTTTGGCATGTTGATCCCGTTTCCGACTCCGCCCGAACTTCGAAAAGTTCCGGACAATGTCTTCGAGCAAATTACGCATGCGATCGATCCACCCGAGGTCGTTGTTGATTTGCGTTGGCGACGCCGAGCCGGCTTGGCGATGCCAATGTCGGCAATGAAAAAAGAAGCGGCGATGGAGGTCTCAGAAGATGGCGTGCAAGTGCTTAAAGAAGAAGCGGTTGGGATGTATGAAGTTGCTGTGCTGGCTGCCGGAAGTGCCGAATCGCTCAAAAAGTGGATGGACAAGAAGGGTTATCAATATCCCAATGGCATGAACAAAGTCACCGACGAATATATCGATCTCGGTTGGTGTTTCGTGGCTGTTAAAACCAAAGTCGGAAAAAAATCTGACGCCAATCCCCGTCCGGGACGCCGCCAAGCCAGACCGCAAATGCCAGCGGGCGGAGTCTTTGACGGACATGTTCAGGGAATGGGGTTCCGATTCAAATCCGAAAAACTGGTCGTGCCGATGAGACTGTCGGCCTTTAACGGGGATGATCTGCGAAACGTCGTGTACCTGTTGACCGACGGGCCTCGAAAAATCAGAGCCATTCCGGAAGAGTATGTGATGCGTCAGCTGACCGGTCAGCAGCTTTATGACAACTTAACCCGACCGCTACCGCTTCGAATTATCGGTGGAACTGAAAAGGACATTCCTGAATACCGCCGCAAATCGCTTGTTCAAGAGCGGGATCCAGCGCCCAAAAATGGGATTGCGAAAGAACTATTTGCTTCTGATCTGCTTGCCGTTGCGACGGGAAACCTCTCGCTGGAACACGAAGAGATGGAGAAAGAACTCCTTCGAATCGGTGAACACTTTGGCCTTCGTGGTCCCGATGCAGATGCGATCAACGCAGCGTCATTAAAGAAAATGCGCGACCAGACCACGAAAGATGGATTGGAGTCGCTCAAGAACATGACGATGACCGTGGTCGATGGTGACTTTCCTCGCGAGGTCATTCAGAATCAGAACTTGACGTTTGCAGAATACAAGATGCCTCAATCTCGCAATTCACAGTTAAACTACGACTCAACCCGGTTTGGCGCGGGGGAGAAAAAAGAAGGCATCCTTAAAGTAGGCGCGATCGATTGGCAAGATGTCGATCGCCAGATTGTGTCTGATCACCAAAAAGTTCGCGTTGTCACC
>CAMYNE010000546.1 GCA_947259675.1 uncultured Pirellulaceae bacterium | reverse complement strand
CTTACGCTTGACTTGCCCAGTCGACGAGCATTTGAAATTGTTTGGCAAAGTCGTTTTCGTCTGTTCCGAGCGGCGATTTGAAAAAGCTGCAGAGAGGAATCATTAGCCCGGTTTCACCCCGACGGACGGCGAGATCCGTAAACCTGGCCAGATCCAGTACCAATGGTCCGGCGAGGATCGAATCGCACCCTTGCCAGGTGAAAGTCATGACCATCGGTGTTCCCAGAAAGCCACGAAAGTGAATGTGATCCCACGCGGTTTTCCAGTCGCCAAGACTCTTGATGTACTCGATGCTGATGTGGGTTTGCGGGTCATAGCCCAGAATCTGGCTAAGCAATTGGTCTTTGCTTTTCACCTTGGTTTGCTTGTTGAGTGGGTTGTCGAGAATCTGTCCGTCCATGTTGCCAAAAATGTTGTGGCCCACCCAACTCATGATGCCAAGGTTTCGATTGGCAAACGCCGGTGCCAACACACTTTTTAGAAACGTCTCGCCAGTCTTTCCATCGTGGCCCATGTGGCACGTATTTTTCAAGACGGCCAGTTCGTCGATCGCTTTGGGACAACTTCCTGTCGAAGGCGTGAAATTCACGAATGGCCAACCTCGTTCCAAGGCGGCAATCGCATAAAGCGAGCTTGCCGGAAGTCCACAATCGGTCGAATCAAGGATCGGTTCGAACTCGGCCCAAGTCTCAGGCAGTTCGTCGAGGTTATGCGGCGGCTCCGTAGAAGCAAGATTAACGACGATCAACTGTTCGAGTTGGTTGCTGGTGACGAATTCATCCAAATCCTGCTGAATTGCCTCAACGGCAGATCTTGCTGAGTTGTGTTCATTAACGAATTGTTTGTCGGCCAGAAACTCAATCGCCTTGCCCACATTATTGATAATGCCGGGGCGGATATTTTTGTCGAAGGCTTCCAAGTAGGATTGGGAAGCGATCACAAGCTCGCGCTCGACCGCACGGGTGGTGTCTGCCAATTGCAAGGCTTCCGTCAGACAGTCCGTTTTGCGAATTTCATGGCCGCCCAAAACAATTTCGGACCAATCAACGAGGTCCAGATCCTGGAATTCCGGTCGCGCGCTGACCAGGCCGCAGGTATCAGTTCGGTGATCTATTAGGGACGCAAGACCAATCGCTACCGTCGTCGCAACGCCGCCGTGAGCACCAATAATCCACAAACCGACTCGACGTGACATGAATTGAATAGCCAGTTAGGCGGTTTAGGGAATCGGACAACGACATCAAGAATCGTTGAAATGCCGACGTGTTATATGAAGGCGAATTTTGGGGACTTCCGGAACAAGAAAGCCCTGTTAATATAACTGATTCTCGCACGGACCCAGATTTTGAGCAAGGGCTTGCGCCAGTCTGTTCAAGCTGTTCCGGTCCGTAACCAAATCTCGATTGAGCAAACTGAAACGACCATGCAATCAAATCTGACACGTCAATCCATGTTTGAAACAACACCTCTCAATCCACCGGACGCGATTTTTGGATTGATCGAAGAGTTCAAAAAAGACCCTCGCAAAGTCAAAGTCAACTTATCGGTTGGCGTTTACCAGGATGAGGCTGGTACGACTCCGATCATGAAATGCGTTGGGAACGCGGAAAAAGTTTTGCTCGAACAGGCCGGCTCTAAAAGCTATTTGCCGATTGATGGCATCCCAGGATACAACGGATTGATTGGAAACCTGATTTTGGGTGACGAACTCTGCCCGGTTAGCACACACCCAGTTCGTAGCACATCCATTCACAGCGTTACGGCGCAAACTCCAGGCGGCACCGCCGCGCTTCGAGTTGCCGGCGATCTGCTGAAGCAGAACCTCGGATCGAAGACGATTTGGATGAGCAATCCAACCTGGGCCAATCACACGCAGATTTATTCGGCGGTGGAGTTAGAGATCAAGAACTACGATTACCTTGACGATCGAGGGACTGGTCTCGATTTCGGAAAAATGATGTCTTCGCTCGATTCCGCACAGCCCGGTGACGCGCTACTCCTCCATACCGTCTGTCACAATCCGACTGGAGTCGATCTGGGACGAGAGCAATGGCAACAACTTACTGAGTTGATTCTGGATAAAGCGTTATTTCCCATCTTCGATTTCGCTTACCAGGGATTTGGCGACGACATCGAATCGGACGCATTTCCAATTCGGAACTTGTGCACTCAAGGTGGCGAGGCATTCATCTGCAATTCGTTCTCAAAGAACTTTGGACTCTACGCTGAACGTGTTGGCGGAATCACAGCAGTCACAAGCTCAGCTGATTCGGCCAAGGCCATCCTGAGTCAAATCAAACGAGTCATTCGAGCTTCGTATTCGAATCCTCCGCTGCATGGGGCTGCGATCGTGAACAAGGTGTTGGGCGACCAAGCCATGCGATCAGACTGGATGACCGAACTTGCATCGATGCGAGACAGGATCAAACAGCTGCGTTCAGAATTCGTAAGACTCGTAAATAGCATCATACCGGACGGAGACTACGAGTACGTCAATCACCAGCGCGGAATGTTCAGCTATTCCGGTTTAAGTCGCGATCAAGCTGAACGGCTCAAATCGGAATACGGGATCTATGCATTGCGGTCGGGGCGAATCAACATTGCTGGCCTGAACAGTTCCAATATCGAACGAGTTTGTACAGCGATCGCGGAAGTGATGAAGTGAATGAAGGGCGCGATTCTCTTCCGCTGAAAAGGACTCGCGCAAAGTCGCCAAGGCGCAAAGAAGAGCGGAATTGGGCCTGAAAATTGGCTAGAGCATTTTCAAAGCTATTGTTCAGTGGCTGGGGCATCCTGCCCACCCCATTCAAAGTGTTAACGTGTTGTGATTTTTGAATTTATGTTATTCCTA
>CAMYNE010000545.1 GCA_947259675.1 uncultured Pirellulaceae bacterium | reverse complement strand
AAGCGACCTGAAGTGACTAGCCACCATGTTGTGGCAGGATTCGAGGAAACGGCATTTTTCCCTTTGGCGGCAGCTTTAATCCTGTTTCATAAGTCCACTTCTCGCGATCTTCGTTGTTGGCATAAAACCGCAACCACGATTCCTCGTCTTGGGCAATGTCCAAACACTGCCACCGCAAGTACTTTTTCGGAAGCATGACCTTCTTTTCCTGGGCAGGCAGAATGTCACGTGCGATCAGACTATACAACTGGCGATCGGAAAGATGGCCGGTTTGAATCAGCATGATGTTCTTTTCGTACATCCGACCAATGCACTGATGCAATTGTTGTTTTAATTGGGCATCGTCGAGTGAGAGATGAGGGGGCAACACAAGTTCCGGTTCGAACCAGTGCGAGATCGGAAGCACGGGGGCCTTCTCCCAAGCCAATAAACAGGAAAGATACTCGTTTTCGAACCTCGTGGACATGTTGTCCAAGTCGACAAGGTAAAATGATTCGTCCAAGTAGGGTTCCATCTCGTCTCGTAAGACAGCATTCTCCATCAATAATTCTAATTCAGTCATCGAACTAACCCGACTGGTGCCAAGAGGGAAGATTAACTTCAAAATGCCAGTTGTTGGCGTTTAAAATCTATCAGGTGCTGGTTCACCTTCAAGCTTTAACTTGAGGGATTACGCCAAAAACAGAGCGACAATTTTTCTTCCCTCTGCACGATCGGAATTGCCCACAAGGCTTAACATTGCAAGTTCGTTGCAACGCGCAGAGTTGGCCTAATTGAGAAACGAGAAGCGAGAAACGAGAAACGAATGTGTGCAGCGGTAGCCAGTCATCCTGAATCGAGTGGAGCGAGGTGAAGGATCTCACGCAAGGAGCGAGTGTTGCTAATGTAACCTGAATTTTGAAGGCCGGAACAAGCTCCGCGCAGTTCCGGAAACGCTATGCGGTTAATCATTCGGGCCGGAACAGCGCAGGGCTCGTTCTGGCCTACGAACTTCCTTACGCTTCGAGCTTATATTCACGACAAAGTGGCCTTGTCAGGCTAAAGCTCAGCTGATCCAGGTTGTCCGATCCTACTTGCGAAAACCAAATTCCAGTTGCGGATCGTCAGCGTATTCTCCATCCGGATTCAGTTCTTTGTAGAGCAAACTCGGTTGGATGCCGTGGTTATTCTGATATTTTTCACTTTGGTATTCGACGTAATCGCCGACGATCTGATGGTAGAAAATCTGGCAGATTTCTACGTTGGGATAAATGCGCACCGGTTGGATAGCAAACATCTCCAGCGTCCAATAACCACAGAATCCGACGTCGCCAAAACCGGCCGTCACGTGCACGAACAGTCCCAGTCGCCCGACCGACGATCGACCATCCATCATCGGAACCAAGTCATGCGTTTCGGTGCGTTCGACGGTACGAGCAAGGTACAGCCGATTGGGCTCAAGCACCAAACCTGATTCAGGAATAATCATTCGACGAACGCGGTTACTTTTCCGCATATCGAGAACGACTTCCTCATACGTTAGAATCTCATTATGAAGCGTGAGATTGTAGCTGTTGGGGTTGAGTTTCTGCGGATCGTACGGATCAATTACGATTTTCGTACCTAAATTCTTTGTGATTTCCTCGCCGGAAAGAATCATTCTTGACCGTCCTCGTTTGGTTTTACCCGGACCAATTGCACGCGAAACTGCATCGTTGATCGAGGTGAGGTTTCCTTCATACGTGCGAACGGATTGTGTTTCCGATCATCCAAAATGTCAAGTAACTGCTTCAAAAAAAACGCAGGCCGGTCTCGTCCACGAGTTTTTTGCGTCAACGGTGGTAGGTCATTTTGTGAGCAAAAAGTAACCCGAAGTGTAAGCGAAGCAAAAAAACCTCGCGGACGTTTTTTTGCAGTTGCATGGGGCGGAAAGAATCGAGTTACCTGAGCCTGAAACGCCAGTTTTGAGTCGCACTTGGTCAAAACGTTCGAAATTCAATAGCCCGAAACTCCAGCAAAAAACCCCCTGTAGGTTGGCCTTCCACGGCCGACCAAAAGTGGTGAAGATTCAGGAAAATCGACGGTTTTGAAAAGCCAGCGTACGGTCCAGGGCCAAGCTCGCAAATTCACGACTCAAATAGCCCTCGAACGACTCGGAACGCGCAACATTGTAGGCACTTCAAGTTGACGAGTTTCGAAGAGAAAGCTATTTTTTCTAATGTTCTACGCCAACAATTCTATCTTGAGTGACTTTCGATGAGCCAAAATCCATATCAACCCAGTCAGACGTACGCGCAAGTCGTCGAAAACGCCAGCGTGAGTGATCGTGTTCAGTTCATTCGCAACACTTATGCGCATTTGACGGCTGCCATTCTGGCTTTCGTCTTGCTCGAGGCGATGGTTTTTGCCTTTTTCGGCGATCGGCTTGAAGGCGTGGTTCTAGCGATTCAAGGCCCCACCTGGCTGCTGGTGCTGCTCGCGTTTATGGGCGTTAGTTTTATCGCTGATCGGTGGGCCCGCAGCGATACTTCGAGAGGAATGCAATACTTGGGGCTTTCGCTGTACGTTGTTGCGGAAGTCATATTGTTTGTGCCGTTGTTATACATCGCAAACCGATTTGCTCCGGGCACGCTTCAATCGGCTGGGATCGTCACGGCAATTGTGTTTGGTGGATTGACAGCGACGGTATTTCTGACCAAGGCGGACTTTTCGTTTTTGCGAATGGCTCTAGTGATCGGATCGTGTGCCGCGTTTGCCCTAATCGTGCTCGGCCTGTTATTTGGCTTTAACAGCCTGCTTGGCTTTTGGTTTTCGTTTGCCATGGTAATCTTGGCGAGCGGATGCATTCTATACAGTACGTCCAACATATTGCA
>CAMYNE010000544.1 GCA_947259675.1 uncultured Pirellulaceae bacterium | reverse complement strand
AGCTGTGAGCGGCAAGGCGCTAGCCGCCGGTTCGATGCAGAAAAACCGGCGGCTAGCGCCTTGCCGCTCATAGAAAGTGGCGCTGTCCAACTCGTCCGTATTTGCTTAACCACGGATCGCACAGATTTCACGAATTTACAATCCGCCAAAGATTCTAATGAGATAATCCGTGTTCATCCGCGCTATCCGTGGTTCAACCTGGCTCTGGATGGTTGTTGCTGCATGTTGGATTCCTCTTCAATCCAGTTTAAACGTTCCCGGGCGTCATCGCGGTGGCAATCAACAATCCTGCTGCCAGCGCGCGCATGCCTCTTGTTCATTCATGGATTCTTTAAATTGTATTCAGAACTGTTTCTCTTCCAGCATTTTTTCGACTAAACTCGAAAACCAGACATTGTTTCGTACCCCCCTGTATCAATTCGGGTACTGTGTGGACGCTGGCGGCCCAGATGACTTACACGCTAAAACAATAGCCCCTGGTTTTGGTGATGTGCGTTACCTAGCCGATTTCCTCAGACCAAAAGGTTCGTCGCTCAATGAACTCAATTCGCAACTTGATCTGTCTTTCCATTATTTCTGTATTCCATTTTGGCTCGTTCGCAATTGACTCGCAGGTCGCTCTCGCCCAGGACGACACAAAGCAACCCGTCTTCGATTCAAAAACAAGGCTTGAATGGCATGCAACTCATTTGAAAATGCGGGACGAATCACCCTGCGCCGAACTCAAATGGAAACACATCGGTCCGATGCAAATGAGCGGACGCGTCACGGATATTGCCAAACCGCTTGACGGCTCATTCACCTTCTATGTGGCAACGGCTTCAGGCGGAGTTTGGAAAACGGGTAACGAAGGCACCAACTGGGAACCCATTTTTGACGACGCGCCTTCCGCGTCAACTGGGGCTATTGCCGTGGACCCAAATGATACCAAGACGATCTGGGTTGGACTGGGCGAAGCGAACATCTTTCGAAGCAGCATGGCGGGAACAGGTGTTTATAAGTCAACCGACGAAGGGAAGACATGGCAACACATGGGGTTGGGAGAAACCCAGCACATTGCCAGGATCGTTTTGCACCCCGGCGATTCAAACATCGTTTACGTGGCGGCAAGCGGACACGAGTACACTCCGAATCGAGAACGAGGTGTCTACAAAACGACAAACGGCGGCATCACCTGGGACAAGGTTCTTTACGAAAGCGATCTGGCAGGTGCCATCGATCTGGTGATCGATCCGAGTGACCCGGACACACTTTATGCTTCGATGTGGCATCGAATTCGGCGAGCTTGGAGTGATCCGTTGCCGGGGCCGGGCGGAGGTATTTACAAGACGACTGACGCCGGCAAAAGCTGGACGCTTTTAAACAAGGGCTTGCCGCCGCGTGAAACCGCGGGGCGAACGGGAATTGCAATTTCGGCGTCCAAAACCAACGTGTTATATGCGCTGATCGACAACCACGAAGTTGCCCGTAAGGCTAAGGAAGGTGAACTCGATTCTTATGGTCGAGCCCGCAAAGACGTCATCAGGGGAGCCGAAGTTTATCGTTCAGATGATCATGGAGAGACTTGGAGCAAAGTTTCCAAAGATGATCGGACAATGCAGCGCCTGTTTTCTACCTATGGCTGGGTGTTCGGTCAAATTCGCGTTGACCCTAACGACGAGAACACAACCTACATCATGGGCGTTCCGCTTCTGAAATCAACGGACGGCGGGATGACCTATAAACCGCTTAGGTATCCCGGATTGCATGGCGATCATCACGCGATGTGGATCGATCCAAATAACTCGAATTACATCATCAACGGAAACGATGGTGGCGTGAATATTTCGTACGACGCGGGAGTAACCTGGAAGAACCTGGAAAATCTGCCCGTCGTCCAATTCTACAACGTCGCGATTGATGATGAAGAACCATTCAACGTGTACGGGTCGATCCAGGACAACAACAGCTGGTATGGACCCTCGAATCATCGCCCTGGACGGAGTCCCAAATCAGAATGGAAACGAATCGCAGGCGGTGAAGCCAGCCACATGGCCGTCGATCCAGAAGACCCCAACACGTTCTACTCCGAGTCGTTCTACGGTAGCATCATGCGGACCGATCGAGCCACCGGCAAAACGACTCGTATCAAACCCGAAGGCGACGAAGAAATTCCGGAATTGCGTGGGCAATGGTTGGCACCGTTCACTCTGTCTCCGCATAACAGTCGAATTGTCTATCACGGGATGCAGTGCGTTTTTCGCAGCCTGAATCGCGGAGATAATTGGGAACGAATCAGTCCCGACCTCACCCACAACGATCCTGAAAAACAAGGCAACATTTCGTTTGCCACGATCTCGACGTTGAGTGAATCACCGAAGAAGTTCGGTCTGTTGTATGTCGGCACCGACGATGGCCGCGTTCACGTGACACGCGACGGTGGCATCACATGGAAACAAATCAACGAGGGAATCCCAAAACACACCTGGGTTTCGCGAGTCGTGGCTTCACAATATGACGAAGGCACCGTTTACCTGACGCTTAACGGCAAACGGGACAACGACTTTCAGGTCTACGTCTATCGCAGCACCGATTACGGAACTACCTGGGAAGACATCAGTGAGGGAATTCCCGGCGGACCCGTCAACGTGATTCGCGAAGATCCTTTTTCCGAACGGGTCTTATACGTCGGAACAGATTTGGGAGTTTACGTGACAACGGATGCGGCGAAGACATGGTCTGTGCTTGGTAGTGAACTTCCTCTTACGTTCGTGCACGATATCGCCATTCATGGGGGCCAAAAGAAAATGGTCATCGCAACGCACGGTCGAGGAATGTTCACTTTGGATATTACAGATATCGATCGCGAGCTTTCCAAAG
>CAMYNE010000543.1 GCA_947259675.1 uncultured Pirellulaceae bacterium | reverse complement strand
GCACGCCGTCGGCGACCAGCATTGGCCACGAATTCTGTTCTGCTATTTGCGAATTAACTTCGTTGGGTGCCGCGATCAGATCAACAACATCATTCGTTTCCAGTTTCCCAAACAAGGGTGAGCCCTTGAGCAAGGTTATGGTGATCCCGCCAACCGATTTTGGGGCGTCAAACTCTGAAGCTGATGCGGATCCAATCGTCGGCTCAGCTACTTTCACTTGGCCACTGGGAATATGCAACTCACCGACTCCTCCTCCCAGCTGAATATCGACGTTGCCATCTTTATCGATGATCGCCGTACTACCGTCCGGAATGACAATTTTGGAAATCGTCCCATCGGGTTTCTTGATCGTGATCGTGATCCCCAACCAGATTCCAAACAGCATTGCCAGCAAAGCCGATGCCACCGCCGCGATCCAGACATTTTTGTTCCAAAACGATGACTGAGTTTGCTTGTGGGGTACCGATTCAAGTTCGGCGGCCGCAAACGACGTCTGTACCGGGCTGAGGTCTTGTGAGCGTTCGACTAAACCGGAGAGGTTCGCGGGATTGGCCAGCATCTCAACTTGATCAGAGACTTCACGTGCCGTTTGCGGTCGGTCGCCCGGATTCTTTTTCAACATTCGATCGACAAGATCGACCAATTCGGCCGGCAGATCATCTCGGAATTTGCTAATCGATTCGGGAACTTCTGAAACGTGGGCATTCAACTTTGCAAACGTGGTCGAATACTCTGGACCAGCAAAAGGAGCGCGTCCGCAAAGGAGTTTATAAAACGTGCATCCCAATCCGTAGATGTCGGTCCGAATATCCAAATTTCGGCCATCTTCAATTTGCTCCGGCGCCACGTAGTCGGCTGTTCCAACCGCTTGTCCCGTTGCCGTGAATTCGCCGGTACCGTTTTCGGATTGCACACGCGCCAAACCAAGATCAAGAACCTTAACCGATCCAGTCTTGTCGATCATGAGATTGGAGGGTTTGATGTCACGATGAACCAGACCTTTAGAATCAATGTAGTCGAGCGCCTTACAGACCGACTGAATGATCGAGCACGAATCGGCTACGGATAGCGGACCATTTCGCTTGACGATTTCGCTGACATCCATACCTTCAATGTATTCCGTGACGAGCACGGCCAATCCGTTGACTTCGCGGGCGTCGTGGGCCGCCACGATGTTGGGATGATTCAAACCGCCAATCGTCCTCATCTCGGAAGCAAAACGTTCTTGCATCGTTTTGTCCCAGCGACCGTGGTTGGCGATGAATTTGATCGCGACAGGCCGGCCGAGTTTGGTGTGCCGACCTAAATAGACTTGCCCCATTCCGCCGCGGCCAAGCGCCTTCACGATTTCATATTCGCCGATCGTTCTGGGAACGCGGCTGGAAAAGTCCGAGAATTCCCCCTCGACTTCAGCCAGCGCGGCAAGCGCCCGCGTGGTGGCAATGCGACATTCTGATTCGCCACTGAATTCATCGACACGTTCTCCGGAAGCCAATTTTAGTTTTTCGACAAAAGTGTCTTCGGACGCATCAAGAGTTCCGATTTCGTTTTGACAGGTCTCGCAGCCCTGCAGATGAACGATCAGTTCATCGCTTTTCGCCTCCGAGAGTTGGCCGAGAGAAAGTGATTTCAATTGATCTTGAGACGGGCAGACAGCATTCATTTTGGCATTTCCAGTTTTTGACTAGGGTCCCTGTGAAGGCGGTTCGTCAATTTTTGACGGAAATCGGGTTTTTTTTGTTTCCTTCACAAATAGAACGCAGCTATCTGACACGTAATTTGATTTTTTTAGTTGGACAACGTTACTCTTGGCAAATTTTCTGTCATAAACCCATACAGCAAAATTATTTAACCGCGTGGGCAACGCCCCGCGCGGCCTGATGGGCACGCGGTTAAACAAGAACATGGCGCTGTCCAGCTACGGCAGTTCGTCCATTCGTTTTCGCAGCCGGCGCAAAATTCTTGTTTTCGCCTGGTAGACACTGGCCACGTTCATTTCCAGGCGGTCAGCAACATCGGTTGCGGAATCGCCCATCACGGTTGTCAGCCAAAAAGCCTGCCAGGTTTTCGGGTCACATTCGGATTTGACGATTTCCAAAACTCGGCCAGGCAATCGTTGATCGAGGCTGGCCAGACTGATCGAATTTTCCAAATCGTCCTCTGACACCGAATTCGTTGCGTCGGCCATGTGTTGGAACTGTTGCAGCGCCTCGGTGCCTCCAAAACCTGCCGGTTGTCGCCGTTGTTTTCGAAAATAGTCCTTGACTCGGTTACGCGTGATCGTCGCCAGCCAGGATCGAAAACTGGCTTTTTCTTGCTGCCGCTCAAAAGTGGCGATGTTCCTGGCCACGGCAATGAATACGTCTTGGACGACGTCCGCCGAATCGGCGCCGGATAGACCAGACGTTCGCGCCCAACGATAGACAATCGGGCTGAATACATCGACCATTCGTGCCCACGCATCAGGTTGCATCTGCTGAATGCGGTCAAACAGTGAGGACGATAGCGAAGGAAGTTCGCCTTGATGTTGGTTGCCACGCGAGTTCATCCCTCCAGTGTAACCAAAATGGCGAGTGGAAATCAAAGCTCAGTCAAGCGTCCGCCAATCTCAACCGTCTTCGACGGGTTGAGAAAAGCTACTGTGAGCTGGACACTCCTGCCTGACAAAACACGACCTGGAATGTAAAACATTTTTCGCAGCTCGGATTGTGCTGAACGTTTAACTTTTTTTGAGCTTGGTGGCCAGCGCTCAGGATTGTGATTTCGTTATACTGTCCCTAACCAATGAACGACGCATCGAGAAAGTGGTCAACACTGACTTAATCTGTCGTGAACAAGCCGTCGCTCGAGCGCCGGTTT
>CAMYNE010000542.1 GCA_947259675.1 uncultured Pirellulaceae bacterium | reverse complement strand
CGATCTGGGTTTTGTTACGCGGCAAAACCTATGCCACTGACCGGCACTACCCAAGGCGTGGCGCAAAAGTAACAATGATTTTATGTTGAAGCGCGCGGCGCGCCAATTCGCACACTTTGTCCGTCGAGTTCGTTATCGAGATTCGGCGTGATTGGGCCGTGGCACAGGTAATTGTGTTGACTTAGTCGCAATTTTTATGGGCTGCGGGCAGCGAGTAATGTCATATCTTTGGCATGACAGTTGCCTTAGTATTGTCGTCTCGGAAACGCTGAGGATGTCACAGGAATTATGGCATGCGAAACGAGACCTCTTTGGATGCTGAACGATAACGGACATCGATCCATAGTAGCGGCAAGGTGAGCTTGCGATGCCAAATCAAACAGAACTGCTTCGGATCAAGAACCTGGTTGCGGAATTGGAAGCATTGGGGCATCGAGGCTCAGCTACGAGCAACGAACGGGCCGCTGCAGAACTCGTCCAAGAACACCTTGAAAATCTGGATATCGAGGTGAAACTTCAGTCGTTCAACGGACACACGTCTTATGGAACCCGGATTCTTGTGCATTTGTTGTTCGGGTTCATTGCGTTAGCGCTGCTGTTTTGGTTTCCGTTGATTTCGATTTGCCTTAGCCTGACCACGTTTGTCTCTTTTCTGCTGGAGACGTCGAGTTTTCCGAACGGGCTGTCCAGCATTTTCTCGGGCGGCAAATCCCAGAATCTAATCGGTCGGATTCCTGCGAACAAACAAGCGCTGCGGCGAATCGTGATCTGTGCACACCTTGATACGCAGCGAACGGGGTGGCTCTGGGAACCGCGGAAACTAAAAACGGTCGCTTCAATATTGGGGCAAGCTCCCGGACCACTCAAAGCACCTTTGTTTGTACTATCCCTGATTCTGTTGACTCAAACGGTTCTCGGAATAATAGCCTTGCAAAGCACTGTGAATGTTGAACCGAGTTTGCTTCTGATCGTGTTTTCAGTTTTCTATGTGTCGGCGATTGTCGTTGTCGGTCAGTGGGCAGTTGGCTCTTTCGTTCCCGGCGCCAACGACAATGCGACGGGTGTTGCCTGTGCGCTGGCTGTCGCGATGCGTTGGGAGCGTTCGGAACATGACGATACGGAACTGACCGTCTTGATTACCGGTTGCGAAGAATCGGGTCTCATCGGTGCAGCTGTTTGGGCTCGAGCTCATCAAAATGAACTTGCCGAAATTCCGACTGCCTTCTTGAATTTGGATACGCTTGGCTGCAGGCAATTGCATTTGCTTGAAAACGAGTGCGCCTTGAACGGTCTCGTTTGTGAATACCCCGAAGCTTTGCTTGAACTTTGTCGTTCGGTCGCGACTGAGATGAGTCTTGAAATGGCAGAGTCACACGTGGTTCCAACGCATACCGATGGATTAGCATTCCTGGTGCGAGGCATACCGGGCATCACGCTCACGAGCAACGAAGTTGGTAATTTTGTGCCGAACTATCACTTAATGAGCGATCGTTCTGAGAATCTCGATTTTGCCTCGATTTGCCGCGCCACCGATTTCGCGTGGAGGATCTTGTTGGAATTGGAGGATTTTGGCACGACGAAAGCCGAAGTCATCCCGGGTGAGGTCTCCTGCTGAACCTGTCGCCAGTTGTCAGTACTCAGTACTCAGTGCGCATTCGTCAAAAACGAAAGCGTTTTAGTCGCAAGGCGTTGATAACGATGACCAGGTCCGAAGCGATCATGGCAAAGGCTGCCATGATTGGGTGCAGCTGGCGCAAGAACACCGGAACAAAAGCGAAGGGTGCCAGAATCCCAGCCGCGACTGGAATCAACGCTACGTTGTATCCGAAAGCCCAAAACAGGTTTTGCTTGATATTCCGAAGTGTTGCGGCCGAAAGCCGCAAGGCGTCGGATACGGCCATCAAGTCGCCACGCATAAGAGTGACGTCGGCTGTTTCCATCGCGATGTCCGTGCCGGTACCGATCGCCAAACCGACGTCTGCTTCGGCGAGTGCTGGCGCGTCGTTGATGCCGTCTCCCACCATCGCAACGACCTGGCCCGCCGAACGCAACTCCGCTATTTTTGCTGCTTTGAATTCGGGTAACACCTCGGCAAACACCGATGAGATGCCAACTTCCTTTGCAATTGCCGTGGCGGTGGCAAGATTGTCGCCGGTCAATAACGTGACTTCGAGGCCGCGGTTTTGGAGAGCTTGGACGGCTTTCGCCGCACCTGGTTTAATGGTGTCGGCAACACCAATCCCGCCAATGGCGTGACCATCTAAAGCTACCCACATGGTCGTTTTAGCTTGTGCCTGGAGGTCGAGCATTAGATCGGACAGTCTGGCTGGATCGACCGATTCGAGTTCTATCAAACGTCGAGTACCCAGCAACACGCGATGTCCGTCTATGTCGGCCCTGACACCATGTCCGGCGATCGCTTCAAAATTCTCTGGCGGCGAAAGCTCCAGGCCTCTTGCCTGGGCCTCCGCGACGATTGCCCGGGCGACTGGATGTTCGCTACCTTGTTCGGCAGACGCGGCAAATCGCAATACGTTTTCCAACGACGATTCGTTCCCTGAAACAGGCGGGTCAATCTGGGACTCTGGAGCCACGATGTCGGTCAAAGCCAGTTCGCCCTTGGTCAGCGTTCCGGTTTTGTCAAAAACCACATGCGTCACGTCTTGCATCTGTTGCATCGCCGTACTGGATTTGAAGAGGATTCCATGTTCGGCACCGCGGCCCATGCCGACCATGACTGCGAGGGGTGTGGCTAGCCCCATCGCGCACGGGCATGAGATAATCAGTACTGCCACCAGTCGCAACATTGCGGCGGTGAAACCCGCACCGGCCATCCACCAAACGGCAAAAGCCAGGAGAGCGCACCGGCCATCCACCAAACGGCAATAGCCAGGAGAGCAACCGCCACGACTAAGGGCACGAAGATGTTAGAAATCTTGTCGGGCAGTTGTTGAACCGGTGCTTTGCTTGATTGCGCTTTTTCCACGAGCCGAATGATCTGCGACAACACAGAATCTTGGCCTAGCGATTTGGCTTCAATGGTCAACAGCCCTTGCTGGTTGATGGTCGCGCCCGTGACGGGGTCACCCGTTTTTTTGTCGACCGGCAAACTCTCTCCAGTGATCATGCTTTCATCGATAGCCGATTCACCTTGGAGAATAACACCATCGGCCGGGATCTTTTCGCCGGGTCGAACCAGAATCTGGTCCCCGACATGGACTTGCTCAATCGGCAATTCGACTTCTTTGCCGTCTCGGAGAACACTCGCCGTCGAAGCGTGCAACCCCATCAATTTTCGTAGCGCCGTCGACGTGCGACGCTGGGCTTTAGCTTCAATCCATTTGCCCGCCAGGATGAGGGTGATGATCATCGCCGACGTTTCGAAATAAACGTGCTCTCCCACGTTGGTCAATTCGAAAGTGTTGGCGATGAGCACGGTAACGCTGTACAAATACGCCACGGTTGAACCCATGACAACCAGCACGTCCATGTTTGCAAAACCGCTTTTGAGACTCTTGTACGCGCTGATGTAGTAGTCGCCGCCGACATAGAACTGCACAGGTGTGGCCAACGCAAACATCAGCCAGTTGACCCAGGGTGCATGTGACCAATCTCCCCACACAGAAAAGTCGCGGCCCATGCTGAGGATAAAAAGCGGAATCGTAAGCATGAGTCCGACTGTCAGTTTCCATCGTTTGTCGTCGACTTTCGCTTGCTGCGATGACTCGTGTGCTTCGGTTTCTGAAATCCGGGTCACGACTTCGTAACCTGTGTCCTTTACCGCTGCATCGATCGTTTGTCTGTCGAGAACATCGGAGTCAAAAGTCACGAAGGCTTTTTCCGTTGGCAAGCTTACAGTGACTTCGATGACTCCATTCAGTTTTCCGATAGCCGATTGAACATGATTAACGCAATTGGCGCAGGTCATGCCCATGATCGGAATTTCCAACGACTGCTTATTCATGTTTTCAGCTATTGCCTGTGACGGAAAATGTTCCTTTCAACGGCCAAATTATCCGTCAACCGACGATTCTCCGAGGACTTCATTCGAAAACGTGGCAATCCGTTCGTAGACTTTTTTGGCGTCTTCTTCTTCGACGCCAATTTCCAGAAGTGTTTCCATCAAGTGTTCCGTAAATCGAGTCAGATGCCTTACCTCGATTCCGCGACCACGATGCGCCTCGTATAGCGATATTGGGATATCTGGTTCGGGGCCTCCCAATGCGATCGAAAAGAACGCTTTTTGCATCTTCCGCAGTTTTTCCATCGATGTATTCTCAAAAAACGGAATCATCAACGGATCGGCCAGGACATATTGGTAAAAGGCGACGATAAGTTTTTCAATCGTCTCTTCGCCGCCAATTTTTTCGTACAAGGTTTGCATTAACAATACTCCTTACCTGGTTCGTTGATGAGCGGCTTAGCCGCGTTTGAACTTAGAAATCATTGCGATTGGAAGCCATATCCACCTTATTTTGAGAATGATCGCAATCGGTGTGCCACAAACAATCAGCCGTTGATCGAAGGTGAAAATGACGAGCAACATCAATATTGAGCGAATTCGCACAAAAGCACAAGAATACAGGATCGCTACGAAAGCGCGACATCCAGAATCATCATGCAGGTAAATCCTACCATCAAACAACACGTCGCCAAATCAACGTTTCCATGCCTGTGCGAGCTGGGAACGAGCTCCTCGACCACGACGTAGACCATCGCACCGGCTGCAAAACTAAGCGCGAAAGGAAGAATAGGGGCAGAGAAAGTAACAGTTGCCGCCCCAATTACTGCTGCGATGGGTTCTACGGCAGCTGACAATTGACCGTACCAGAAACTCCTCGTCGCAGACATACCTTCTCCGCGGAGCGGCATTGCAACCGCAATTCCTTCTGGAAAATTCTGAATCGCAATCCCAATGGCCAAGGCGACTGCAGACCCAAAACTGGCGGCGGGGACACCTGCAATGACTCCTCCGAACGCGACTCCAACAGCAAGGCCCTCTGGAATATTGTGAAGCGTAATAGCCGAAACCAACAGGATTGAACGATGCCAACGGGTGTGTGGACCTTCGGCTTGGTCAATCGGCAAGTCAGGATGCAGGTGCGGAATGAGCCGATCTAAACCCCAAATCAAGACGCCACCGGCGACAAAACCAGACGCTGGAATCAACCAGTTAGGGAGATTTCCATGTGCAGATATTTCAATCGCTGGCGCGAGCAACGACCAATAACTGGCCGCCAGCATAACACCTGCCGCAAAACCAAGCATTGAATCCAGCAGTCTTTGATTGACCGTTCGTGAAAAAAACACGACGGCCGCTCCCAAGGCCGTAATTAACCATGTGAACA
>CAMYNE010000541.1 GCA_947259675.1 uncultured Pirellulaceae bacterium | reverse complement strand
TTTTCCCGAACGACGGCCACGACCGAGACCACTTCGGCAACTCCATTTCGATCGACAACGGCGTCGTCGCGATCGGGGCGCACCAGGACGGCGACAACGGCTGGGTCGCTGGTTCTGCGTATCTCTACGACGCGCTCACCGGGACTCAGATCGACAAGCTCCTCGCGAGTGACGGAGCGCAGTTCGACTATTTCGGATCCTCCATCGCCATCGACAACGGTGTAGTCGCCGTTGGAGCGATTGGTGATGAAGACAACGGCAGCGACGCTGGTTCTGCCTACATCTTTGACACCAACACCGGCGAGGTCGTCAATGCCAGTCAATACACCGTGTTTCGCGGGTTCCACAACAGCGGCGATTTGTCCGCGTCGTTCGAGTCAGACGATTCGTACCTGATATTCGACCCGGAATTTCTCACGTTCCGATTCCAATTGGAATTCACGGTTGACGCCACCTCGCCATCGTCAGCACCGAGCGCACTTGAATTCAATTACGAGTCCCGCGCCTTCAGCTTTGTCGGCACCGTTGACCAGGAAATCGAGTTGTATAATTACGATTCAGGTCAATTTGAAACCGTCGATACTCGATTGGCTTCGTCCACGGATACCGTGGTCAGCGTAACACCGGGGGGTGATCCAGCTCGATTCGTCCAAGCCGGTACCAGAGCGATGGGGGCTCGGATCAGCTACCAGAACTCGTTGCCGGTTTGGGTCTTTAGCACGGAAAACCTGTACTTGCCGTACCGAGTCAGGGCGGACCATATTTTCTGGACGATAACATCCTGACCGAATTTTCGGGACAGAACAAACCTCGTCCGCCAATTGAGTAACAAGTCATTGGGTTGGCTAGTTTTTGATGCCGGTCAACAAACCACCGTTTTACGAATAGACAATCTGGCTCAACGCCCATATCACCGCCCTTGATCTAAGGAGATCTCTTACCCTCTCGATCTGTTGTCACGGGGCGCTTGATTCCAGCCACCGAAAGGCGCTTTGAGCATGCCACCGTTTTGGGGGAGTCCGCATTCTTTCTTTACCACAAGTCCCTCAGGCGCAAGGGCGTAGGGCTTGCGGCAAAAAAAGAATGCTTGTTTGAGTGGTATGGTCAAAAGCGCCCATGAGTGGCCTTTTGAAAGCGCTCGGTGACAATCTGTCCCTGTAGGCTTCCAGTCCAATTTGTGTTCGGCCATCATTTTTCATGTTAATCCGAGTCGCCAACCGGTATTAGAGCGAGACGACCGTCTGATAGCCCAGCGACAAGTAGTTTTTGATCTTTGAGAAGGGTTAGGCATTCAATCGGATCGGCAGGAATTCCTCCTTTTCCTTCGCCGACAGTGATCTCGATTTCCTTATGTATTTCACCAGTGTCTTTATTCATGGAAAAGAGAGTTCGGTCCCGCGCAAGCCAAACAGTGTTGTTGTTAACCCCAGAACCGATGGATGAAAATCTTCCTTTCATGATTGAAATTGGCGTGCCGAGGGTCTCCCACCGCTCCTGTTGTTTGCTCCACTGCCATTTCACTAGTCGTCCATTCGGCAAGCACAAAATTAATTCGTCATTTGTTGGAAAATAAATTCCAGCGTCGATATATTCGCGGGCGTTGTCAAAATCGTAGGAAAGAGTCACTGATCCGTCATCCTTCATTACAGTAAGCCGATATGGTTCGGTAGCCTGCATGTTCACTTCATTTTGCGAAGTCACTGCAAAATGGCGAGAGTCGGACGAAATCGCGGTAGCCTCAGTAAAGCCACCAAATAGTCTCGCAGCTTTGTCGATACGTCCACGGTCAATATCTAAAGTCACCAATTCGTTGCTTGCACAAAAGAAGACGAGATGCTTGCCCTGGTTGGTCAACGTCATTCGCAGTATCGTGCCTTCAGCGGGTACTTCAATGAAATCATCTTTCTGTTCTTTCAAATCAATTCTTACGAAACCATCGATATCCTTGTCGCGGGAAAAATCCGCGAGGTTTCCAGCTGACAAAACGTATCTTCCATTTTGCGTGAATGCCAAGCAGCGCAATCCTCCTTCGCGCGGCTTAAAAACGTCTTTCTCTTCCAGGTTGTGCACCGAACGGACGATCACTTGGCTGTCGTCACCGACCGATACCAGATATTCGCCATCTGGCGAAATACCTACCGCGCGAACGGGTTCGCTGTGTCCTTCCAAATATTTGATTCTCGCAATTAGCGTACCCGAATCCTGAGTTGTAACAGATGCTTCTTCGTTTTGGTCAGCAAAGGAAGGATCGGAATCTCTGCATCCCACGGCTCCAGCAAGTGCGGCACAGATAACGGCGAGTGGGACATGCAAGCCACCACGTAGTTCAAGTTTCATTTTGCACTTTCTCGACGAGAAAATTTGCCACCACTAAGCTAAGGTCGTTCGTTAAACAATGAATCCCAAAGCATCTAATCATTTGCGACAGTCAATTGCCAAACAAGAGTTGTTCGGAAACGTCTAAGCCAAACGGCCTTCCTGTAGATTGAATTTGAGATGAAAAGACCGTGTGGCTGTCGAGTTGTCGTTTGCGTTCAATAATCTTAGCCCATCTTGACAGCTCTGGATCTGTGATTGAGCCAAACGGCGGCGATGGCAAATCCGCTTCAGGTTAATAGTCAGCGGCGATGTCAGCGGCGCACGCTGAAGACAAAAATGCAACTTGCTAAACCTGCGTCGGCTTCATCGTCCGATGCTGTTTGACGGGCCAATTGATACTTGGAAGCGTCTGTCAACAACTCGTCGGAGCCGCTAGGATTTGGAGGCGAGCAAAAATGGACCGTTTTTCGGAAAACCTTTTCGAGCCGCCGCATGCCGAAACACGCCAACCGTCGCGAGCGGTTTTTCGTCGTGCATTTTCCTCGGTGCCC
>CAMYNE010000540.1 GCA_947259675.1 uncultured Pirellulaceae bacterium | reverse complement strand
ATACGTGCTGAAATTTTTTCTCGCTGCATCATGGTGAAGGAACTCAAAGTAAGCGTCTTGATTGTTTTCGACCAAATAAAACGAGACCGCCCACGCAAGCGCGTAAGCTAGTTCAGGATCCGACTTAAAAATCGCAACATCCTGAATGATATCGATCAGTTTGAACGGAGCTTTTTTCTCGTCGTAGTACTTGCGGAGAACCTGGTAACGCTTTTGGTTCACCCGTTCTCTCTGGCTGGTGTATTTTTCTGAATGATTAAATCCGTTTGCCTCAAACAGCATAGCCAGCCCCTCGGCGAGCCAAAGCGGCGGAGGCGCGAAGCGATTGTGTAACCCAAGGTTGAATGCGGATTGATGAGCTGCCTCGTGAAGGATGGTTGACGATTCATACAACCAACTCGTCTTTTCTGTTCTCAGCATTTGCGACGGATCGAAAGTAATAATTCGATTAGTCTTGCGGGAATAGTAACCTGCGACATGGCGGTTGTGAATTCTTTCGTCTTTATCCATGTAACGGTCAAAGTCGCTGCGAGACCGTAACACGACCACGATCAAGGGAAATCTGGACTTGGAAACCGTTACACCCTGGCTCCGAAAATAGTATTCAAATCGTTGAAAAAAATCTTCGAATGGTCTCGCCCAGAACTCTTTCTTTCCCCAAGGATGCACGACGACAAAATCCGGGGTGGTCGATACGTCATACCGTTTTCCAAATTCTTTCTTCAGCCAGGTTTGTAACTGTGTTGTTGAGTACGGTTTAAAGTCCTTCGAAACCACTTCTGGCGTGTCGTCAGAATTTGCAGGAAGCATACTCAGCCGCCCGTCCAATCGCAGCAAAGCCAACTGCTTGCCGTCCCATCCGAGTGGAAGGCCATAATACGTTCGATTGTCATTTTGAAATTTCACTGTCACTTCCGCTTGTTGACCAAAACAACAACACGTGAGGAAGCTCAGTAGTGTCCCGAAGTAGAATCGATAACGTTTCCGGTTTGCCAACATTTGGTGGTCGCCTGCTTCAAATTGAAAAAATTCCGGGAGACTTCGTTGGGGCCAACAATGTCAATCATAGTCGACAATCGCATAATCTGTTGCCCTCTCAACTTCGCGGCAACCTCGCCGACGTAGTTGCAATGAATATTTCTAATATAACACTCGAAATTGACACAAAAAGACAGCCGGCATCGATTTACGAAGCTACCCAGTTTTACGGGCCTGGTTGTTGATCGTCTTCGAGTTGTCAGTTTGCGCAGTCGAAACTAAAATCATTTTAAAAGAACTCAGGTCCGGCATCGATGCTGAAGCCCCGTTTCTATCGCAGTCGTGGAGAGTCATGTTTTTAATGAAGAGATCGCTCAAGATCGAATTCGTCTGCCTCAAGAATAACCAAATCGCTTCGAACCAGTTCCAAATCAAATTCAGTCTACGATCGGTTCATTACTGCGATGAATGAAAACGCGAAACGGCTGAGTGAACTGTTATCGGAACAGCGAATTCATATTACGCCCTGTTGTTGTGACGCATTATCGGCCCGTCTGATCGAGTTGGCCGGGTTCGAAATGATGTTTATGAGCGGTTTTGGCGTTTCCGCTGATCGACTGGGTTTACCGGATACGGGGCTGATTTCCTTCGGCGAAATGCTCGACCAAGCCAGGAACATCCGCTCGGCAGTTTCGGTTCCAGTCATTGCCGACGGCGACACGGGTTACGGCAATGCACTCAACGTGAAACGCACAATTCAACAATACTCTTACGCGGGACTCGCCTGCGTCATGATTGAAGATCAAGTCGCACCGAAACGGTGTGGTCACACGCAAGGCAAACAAGTCGTCGACCTGCACACCGCTTGTCACCGAATCGAAGCCGCTGTTGATGCCCGTGAGGAGTCGGACGGAATCCTGATTATGGCTCGAACCGACGCACTTGCCTCATTCGGTATCGACGAAGCCATTAAGCGAGCGCGAGCTTTTCGCAAAATTGGCGCCGATCTCACTTTTGTCGAGGCACCTCAGTCCGTTGAGCAGATGAAACGCATTTGCAGCGGAACTGGCTGAACTTGGTTTTGCGATCGCGGCCTACCCGTTCACGTTGCTGATGGGTGCAATTACGAGCATGCAAGATGCTCTCGCGCAGATGAAACTAGGCGTGATTCCGCCCGCGAAAATGACGTTCGCAGAACTCAAAACGATCCTTGGCTTCGACGACTATTATCAAACCGAGTCCAAATATACGGATTGACTTTGGAAAAAATTGACGGAATGTATTTTGGACAGAATGATTCGGTCGCGGGAACAAACCAAAGTCTCATTATTCAACTTCACATCCACTCCTACTGCATTCCAAATGACTTTGCGACTTTTTGTTTTGGCGCGAGACCTGACCGCGCGCTGAAACTGCTGAGGAGTGTCTCGAGCAAAGTCGCCAAGGATGGCAATAGAGTGTAAATCCGTCAGTTTTCGGCCAAAAAATCAGCGACCATTTTTCGGGAAAGCTGCTTGACTTGATACTGTGCGAACGATACTATGCAATACATAGTAATGAAGCGTCACTGTTTTGGAGCCAACGACGATGAAACTTGAACGCGAAATGATGCGAGGGGCCGGCCCAACCGCGGTAATGCATCTGCTGGGTGACGGGGAAATGTACGGTTACGAGCTGATCGATTTGCTGACCCGGAAATCGCAAGGGATTTTCGAGCTGGGACAGTCGACGCTGTATCCGATGCTGTACAACCTGGAGTCCAAAGGGCTGGTTTCGTCCCGTGAAAAAGCGGGCTCAAACGGTCGCAAGCGACGCTATTATCGGTTGACGGCCAAGGGCAGAAAAAAACTTGACTTGGACCGCCAACAATGGGCGTCGTTGGTGGAGGGAATGGGCGCACTTGGGATTACTCGAACCGGCCAATTCTCAAAAACTGGCTTGGCGTTCGGCGGAGGAAATGCATGAGCAGCGTGTTTCCGACACTTCGCCAAGTTTATTACACACCTTGGCAAGACATGCTTCGTTTTCGTTTGACGAGTCAACTTGACTGGAAATCTCAAATTGAGAAGTCAAACTTGCCATTGGAAGTGCAACAAATCATCACCGATCTCGTTGTACGAACAAGGCTGCTGAGAACAGAAAAAACGAGCGTGGCGGATGAGCTGATCGCGCATTTTCAGGATGGAAATGACTGCGGCTTCAGCTATGAGGACCTATTGAAAGACTTTGGCGACATTCAAGTTACCGCGCAACTCATTCGACGAGGAAAAGAGAGGAACAGACCCGTGATTTTGAAACTCGCTAAAATTCTTGGTTTGACGGCTACGGTAACTGCGATTGCGATGGTTGCCATGTCGCTGTTCTTTTTACTTGGTAAAGCCAATCCGAATATCAACTACATTGCCGACTTGAACGTGATCGCCCGTCAAGCGGACGAGGCAAACAAAGCCTGGCCCATTTATCGCGATTCATGGATTGAGCATCGTTTTGTTAATATGTCTATCGATGACCTTTATCATACCGATCCGGAGTCGGGTGCCATATCCAGATTGCTACGTCCAACTGACGAAGCATGGCCCCAGGCGGTTTCGTTTTTGAAAGAAAAAGAAGATCTGTTAGCCGCGTTCAGAGAAGGCTCCAGAAAACCCGTCTTTGGTTTGGAGCTGCATTACCATTGGGAAGATTACTCCGAACTCGATCAACAGGCAATTTTTCCTGGCGAATACGAAGAAAAGTTGTTTGGCGATGGCGATTCTGGCGACGAACAACTATCTGAGATTGACGAATTAATGGATTCGAGCGTCATCGGTGTGTTGTTGCCGCATATCCAGGCGCTGCGTAGTGGTGGAATAATTCTTCATGGGGATACACGGCTGGCTATTGAGGAAAATGATCCACGGCGCGCAATTGAAAATATTGAGGCGACTTTCGGAATCGCTCGTCAAGCAACAGACAGCCCAATCCTTGTTTGTGCGTTGGTGGGCTTAGCGATCGCCGATAAGGGTTTTGAACAGATTGAGGACATCCTCGTCGAACATCCGGACTTTTTTACTCTTTCCGATCTGGAATATTTGCAAAGCCTCGTTCGGGAGCAGGATTTTGGAAGTTTTGTCCGCTTTGATGGCGAGAAAGCCCTGTTTTACGACATAATTCAACGCTCGTTTACAGACAATGGCAAAGGTGATGGGCGATTAACCTATGATGGACTCAAATTAATGTATTCGATCGTGCCCGCACTGACCGGATTCGATAGCCCAAAAGCACTACAACATCAACCGTTTTCCAAAATCATCGGCGTGGCTCTCGCATCTCGAAAAGAGACGATTGATTCGTTTGATCAGTTCATTTCGCTCGTGGAAGAAGATTTCGCCAAGCCTATCTACGAGCAACCGAATCGAATAACTGCTTCTTTCGAAAAAATAATTGAACAAGGTTCCGGAAATCAGATGTTTTTGGAATCACTGGTTCCCGCTTTTGAACAGGTTGGCGGAGCGGTCGAAAGAAGAATTGCTTTACAGGATGCTACAGAACTTGCCATCGCGATCGAAAGATTCAGGAGACAATTCGGTGAACCGCCTCAACAATTAGACGAACTTGTTCCAGACTTTATTAGGGAAGTCGCAAAAGATCGAGTGACTGGAGGCTGGCTGAACTACGTTTTGGTTGAAGGGCAGCCAACCATCTACAGCATCGGCAATGACGGCAAAGACGATGGCGGAATCCCGCTCGTCGACGAAAATGGCGCGCCCGCTCATCTAACGTTCGTCAATTCGGAGCAGCAATACGCAGGCGATTGGATTTTGTGGCCGCAACGGAACGATTGATAATAGCTTGCCTGACCGACTTTTGTAGGCCGGAACAAGCTCTGCGCAGTTCCGGCAACGCATTTCGGTATAGTCGTTAATTGCGGAACAGCGCGATGCTCGCTCAGTTAC
>CAMYNE010000539.1 GCA_947259675.1 uncultured Pirellulaceae bacterium | reverse complement strand
TGAGGCGCTTGATGTGAAGGCCGACTTGGACGCGCTCGCACTGGACTTTCAATCCAAGGGAGAGTCAAACCGGCAATTGAACTTGAAACGTAAGCAAGCTGCCGACAAATTTATTGCTGGGGGCGAAGTCTATCTTGGTGAAAAACTTGCCAAAAAACCTGTCCCGGCAACGCGAATGCTAACCGAAGAGCGATCGCGTACGCTTCAAGATGGAACCGTCGAGAAATATTCGCTTGCTGTTCCACATTCAGAAAATGTTCAAATGTTGGGGCTCCGTGAGCGGTCCAAATCGCTTTATTTGCGTCTTGGTCAAACCAAAGAATGGGTAGAAAACAACTACTGGAAACTGCCCCCGGATCAACGAACCGCCGATCGAGTACTGACCAACCAGTTTTGGCGAGACTATGCCGATCACATTGAAGGCTCTTTTATCTCACCAAATTTCGCAGAAGCAAATCGCAATCTGACCGAAATGATGCTGGCGCTTGCCGTGATCGACCTGCCATTCAAAGGCCCAGAACATGAGTTCGTTTACGACGATGCTCAAATGAAGTTGACGACAGACGGACCGATGATTGTACTGCATCAACAAGTGCGGCCAACCGTTTTTGATCGTCAGAACACGACGATTCTCGTGAGCGAGAACTTTTTCCAAAAAAACGATCGCTACCGGTACGAAGACGGCGTGCAATTTGACAAGTTTGTTTCAGGAGAGTTTTCAGCTCACACGCTGTATGGGGCCCAGGTTGTAATTACGAATCCAACCTCGACACCTCAAGCCATCGACTTGTTGATTCAACTGCCAAGCGGTGCAGTGATCGCCGGCGGTTCCCAGGAAACACGGACCATTCCAATCGATCTGGCTGGCTTCAGCACACAAACGTACGAGTACTTTTTCTACTTTCCAGCTCCAGGAAACTTCACTCATTTCCAGGCGCATGTTTCTGCGGACGAAAAAGTACTGGCTGTGGCTGACAACGTTGAATTTAAAGTGACTGACAAACCGGCGAAGCTCGACAAGACTTCCTGGGCCTACGTTTCACAAAACGGCTCAGAGGATGAAGTCATCGAGTTTATTAATAAAAATAACGTGCTCCGTCTTGATCTTGCCCAAATTGCTTTCCGAATGAAAGACAAATCTTTCTTTGAGCGGGCAATTGAGACTCTCAAGACCCGATACACCTACAACCATACGATCTGGTCGTATTCGGTTTTGCACAACGAGCCATCTGCGATTCGCGAATTCCTCAGCCATGCCAGCTCGTTTATCAGCCAAACCGGAATCAATTTCGATTCCGAGTTACTGACAATCAATCCGATCGATCGGAAGTGGTATTTCCACAGTGAATTTTGGCCACTGGTCAACGCTCGGGCACATCAAGTTGGTCCGAAGCGGAAAATATTGAATCCCGAGTTTCACCGTCAGTACCATCGATTGATGAACGTGCTGGCGAACAATCGGAATCTGAACGACGACGATTACCTTGTCGTGACTTATTACATGCTGCTTCAGGATCGAATCGACGAGGCGATCGAATACTTCGCCAAAGTCGATGTTGGCAATGTTAGCAGCGACATGCAATACGACTATTGCGACGCTTTTCTTGATATGTATCGCGAAGTGCCTGAATCTGCTGCCCGCAAGGCTGAAAAATGGGCCGACTATCCAGTTGTCCATTGGCGTAAACGATTCCAGGAAATCCTGGCACAAGTTGAAGAAATTCGTGGCGGAGACGTGGAAGTCACTGACGACGAAAACAACCGGCAAAAACAAACCGAACTTGCCTCTTCGGCCCCGAGTTTTGATTTTGAAATCGAATCGCGAAAGGCAACCGTCAACTTCCAGAATGTCAAAACGTTGACGGTCAATTATTACGAGATGGATATTGAGTTATTGTTCAGCCGTCGCCCATTTGCACAAGACGAGCTTGACGGTTTCTCGATGATTCGGCCCAACCTGGTGCAAAACATCGATTTGCCGGACGTCGAGTCTGGCAAACAAGGGACTCACGATTTCGAATTGCCTGCAGAATTGAAGAACAAGAATATTCTGGTCGAAATTGTCGCCGGCGATCAAACGAAGTCAAAACCGTACTTTGCCAATTCGCTTGGAGTTCAGCTGATTGAAACGTATGGTCAACTTCGAGTGTCGGGCAAAGAGAGTGCCGCACCAATTTCCAAGGCCTACGTCAAAGTTTATTCAAGGCACCAGGACGGTTCAGTCAAGTTCCACAAAGACGGCTACACCGACCTCCGGGGACGTTTCGATTACGTCTCGCAAAGCAACAACTCGATCGACGGCGTGGTCAAATACTCGATTTTGATCATGCACCCCGAAAACGGTTCTGTGATCAGACAGGCTATGCCTCCGCAGGAGTAACGTTGATCGAATCTGGGACAGACTCAGCTACTGTACTTCAGCCTGTCCCAGGCGGACACGAGTCTGGGACAGACTCGCCTACGGTTGTCCATCAAAAAAGGCATCTTTCGCAAGATGCCGAAATCGTTTTGTTGAAAAAAACCAACCCGTTTTACTTGCCAAACAGCTTGCCCATCGCAAACTTGGCCATATCCCCCATATCGAAATCGCCGTCGCCGTCCTGATCAAGCATTCGCCCAATCATGCCACCGCTTTCTTTCTCGACGGATTCTTTTTCTTTGCCAAGAAAGCCCATTAAGTCACCGACACCCATGCCACGGCTGGTTTTTTGCTTGCCAAGTGCGCCCATCACCATTGGGGCGAGCATTTTCACTCTTGATCATCGCCGGCCCCATTTCGATACGAATGTCTGCCACCTCGTCCAATGCAATATGGGCTCCAGCCGGTGTCACTATAGGTAGTTGACGCAGTTCAGTTATGGAATCCCGAAGATCTCTGGGAT
>CAMYNE010000538.1 GCA_947259675.1 uncultured Pirellulaceae bacterium | reverse complement strand
AACGGACATCCATCCGACTCCTCCTGAGCCGGATAGATTGCAATTCGTTATCCGGCTAACAAGATATGACAACAGAGAATTGCGAAAAGAAAACACGAAAACGGCTATCTGTTTTTTCGCGAATTTTTCGGTTCCGCCTTCGAACTATTCTTATCTTCGTTACACTTATCGGAGTTTTCGTAGGGCCAGAACTAAACCAACAATCCCGACAAAACAATGCCATTCCAGCTATTCGGTCAAAGCCCACGACTTGGCTACAGTTCGCACATGAAGTCGAAGATTCTGAAGAATGGCGTAGTCGATTGCCTCCAATACGTACATCACTTACACGTCGTGTTGGGCAGTTTTTCAAAACCGATTATTTCAATACTGCCGTTCGCTTATATCTAAGGGTTGATGCGCAAATTGACGTCAACCAGATTGGAAATCTCAAACACCTGGTTTGGCTCCAGGTTGGCACCGACGGAACGTGGAACCTTGAGGCGGATAAGACTGGAGCTGATACTCCCGCACTGGAGCCAATTGGCAATTGCAAACATCTGCAATATCTGGTTCTTGGCGATTGGTTCAAATTATGGCTTGGTGGAACCGCAGGCGATCGAGGAACAGGAATGACTTTGTTACCGTACGATCTTGATGAAAGCGACCTTAGCACAATCGCCAACTTGAAAAAGCTTCGAGTATTAGCAATAGGCGGACGTGGTGTTTCCGATGAGTCAATCCAACAACTATCTGGTCTAAGAACCCTTGAATACCTTTATCTTAGTCGAGCTAAAGTGTCAGCTTCTGGGGTCGCAAGACTTAGAGAATTATTGCCAAATGTATCTGTAGTCGAAATGAACGATTCCGACCTTGATTACTCCAGCGAGGTTCCCTCACGGTTCTGATTGCCGATACTCGAAAACGCCAGATAACAAATAAGGAATTTACATCGCGAGCTTGCGAGCCAATGTTCAAGTTCTCTGTTCAAGAAGCCCGGCGGCCTACCTTTTCTGCGCCGAGCATCAAACGACCCTTTTGCGGATAGCCAATCTGGCTCAACGCCCAAATCACCGCCCTTGGTCGGCCGTAAACAATAGGCCGAAATCGGCGGTTCTTGTTTCCCCGGCAAAACGAACGTATTTTACTTCCATTCTTGCTGTTTTGCATCCGCATATTCTAGTGGCACTTTAAACGTGGGGCTTGAAAAATGACGTTAACCAGGCAAGTTTTAGAACCCAACAGTTGGACAAGTCTTGAATATACGGAAACATTTAAGATTATCCGGACATCCACATCCACACACTAACTTGTTATGCCCCTAAGACACATGAAACGACTCGCATTGGTCATTGTGGTTCTCTCGGTGTTCGTTTCCTTCTCCTGCCACCGCTCAAATGAAAAGCCCGTTCATCCTGTAAGCGGCTCGGAAAATGCACCGGCCGAAGCAGAATCAAAAGCGATACACACGGGATCAATTGAGGTCGTGAAAAAAACGGAATTCGAGGGCATCAAAACCATTGCTATCGCAAGCGGAATCAATTCAGTGCTCGTCTCGGACGGAACAATTATCGGTAAACAGGGTGTCGACTTGGAAATCCTGTCTCTTACTGCGTTGAAACGTACCGCGAGCTTTACGATTACCGATGCGATGTCTGGTGGCTACCCTTGGTCGTCAAACAGTCTGGCAGTCGACAGAAACGGTACACACGCTTTGATTTACAACCAATTCATCGAACTGAAGCCGACTCAAACAAAAACGGTGCTAGACGTTCATCCTGTAATTGGACGACCAAATGTGTGTCCAGAGCCATGGTCAATTTCGCCAAACGGTAATTCTGCATTGGTTTGCGTTGGCAGTTATTGGAGCCACGATGAATCAACCCTTGCGATCTTTGACCTAGCGAACGGTAAGTCCGTCAAGAAACTTGGCACGGGCAGAAACATTGAATATGGCTGCGCTTGCTTTTTGGATGACGAAACCGTTGTTTCGATCGGCTATGATGGCGTTGTGGCGATCCATGACCTTTTTGATTCGACGAATAAAATCTTGCCTGACAAAATCACGCTAGGCTCGATTCAGGAGGGACGAAACCTTCGCATACAACCGTTCGACAGCGGAAAAAAACTTGTCGTCGCCGGTGACGACGAAATTGTTGTGCTTGACATACTGAGACAATCCGTT
The DNA here is from genome assembly GCA_947259675.1 of uncultured Pirellulaceae bacterium. Classification (GTDB taxonomy): domain Bacteria; phylum Planctomycetota; class Planctomycetia; order Pirellulales; family Pirellulaceae; genus Mariniblastus. The sequence continues at coordinate 728 of CAMYNE010000538.1, read as the reverse complement.
TTGTTTCGACATCCGCGCACCAACGGCAACGCTGCCTTAACAAATGACGGCAAGCTAATAGTCTGGCAAAACGATCATTGGAAAAAACCCGCCGACCCGAAGAAAACAATGGAGGACACAGAACACCTGCTTCTGGTTGCGAATGCTCAAACCGGAAAGATCGTCGCTGAATACCTGCTGCCAACCTTCTATCATATGATCGTAATGGACGATGCCGCAGAATATATCTATGCTTCCCACTACAATGAACTGCACAAACTGAAAATAGACTTATCACCCATTATCAATAAATAGCGCGCAACTTGCACCGAATCGGGGCATAATAATTGAGAGTGTGACTGCGCGGCGGGAGTGATTTGGGTCTTGAAGTGGGGTTGGCTCGATTTCGGTTGAGCTGTGAACGAGTTGAGGCGAGCCGAAGTTCAAAAATCGGGCAAGGACCTCCATCGCTGAAGGTTCTCCACACACCACCCAGCATTCGGTCCGAACTTGGCAGTTCGCCGCACGGGAGCAAGGTTGCTAGGTCATCGCTTTTTCCCCTGCACTTCACAACCAGTTCGCGATGGCCCATTTTTAGATAGACGGCCTACCTTTTTTGCTTCGAGCAACTAACGACCGTTTGCTAACGTTACCTCTTCGTACTCCCAAGAGAACAAAGCGCCCTCTGATATCGCCTCAATGCTGGTCCGCCAGTCCTTTTCCCGTCCTACTAGATGAGTTTAAATGGG
>CAMYNE010000537.1 GCA_947259675.1 uncultured Pirellulaceae bacterium | reverse complement strand
GGTAGGCGAGTTGCACCCTATTGAGATATTGAGATTTGACGCAGTACTACGGGGTAATCGTCCAAAAAATCTGATCGACGCTCGTTCGGAACGGAAGGTTCAAATTCGCTGTTCCAGTAACCCAAAATGGCAAACTGTTCTGATAGCTGATGCGAGCCTGCATCGCACCCGTTCCGCCTTGAACGAATCGAATCGGGTCACCACCGGGTGTTACCGCGACAACAGAATCCATGGCTGTTGCAAAGCGGTTGTCAACGGTTTCAAATTGACCCGTGTCATAGTTCAACAACTCAACCTTTTGATCCACGGTCCCGATGAAGTTAAGGACTTTGGCTTCCAGGCTGAATTCCAAAACGCTGGGCGTGTCTGTTGGTGCCGTCGCATCGATAGTAAATACGTTCTGATAACGACTCGTCAAGAATTGCGGATTCATGACAACATATTGGTTGTCACTCTCATCGAGCTCAACGATTCCACCTGAGACAAGTGTTCCAAGCGTAATGTTAATTGAATCGACATTCACCTGGGTGACACTCGGTTTACGGTGGGAGAGTAGCCAATCAACTCCGCGTTGAGCGAAGAGATTAGCAGTCCCTTCGCCGAAATTTGGAAAATGATCCGTGCCTGTCATCGTCCAGAGTTCGACCTTGATGCCGAAGGGATTATTCAGATCAAAGATTTGGCTGGTTGTTTCGTTGCCCGAGACCACCAGGTCCAAATTGAAAGGCTGGCCAACCTGCTGCGGATCGGGTAACAAACCGTTATAGACCGTCCAGTTCAGTTGGGTTTGGACGGCACCGGGATAAGGAACCCCCAGCAGAAAACCACCGTTATACAAAATGTCATTGTCGGCAGTCCCATGCACTTGCAGGACATGCACCGGTTCACTGGGATCATGCGCACCGGCGTCAAAGAAATTTGCGCCTGCGAGTGACAAGATCGAGGCGACCGTATCTGCGTGATCGATGGCCATTCGGTGAGACATAAAGCCTCCATTCGAGTAACCGACAAAATGGATACTCAATTCGTCCACCGAATACTGACTGCGAATCAAGTCGACGAGCTCTCGAAGGTAAGTCGAATCATCAGGGTCGTTTCCAAAAAAATCGCAGCAGGCGTCAGTAGCGTTCCAAAACCTCAGCCCAAAAATATTGGCCTCCCCTTCAGGTATCGCATACAAAAAACGTTCCGATTCGATTTGATCAACAAAATCGAACAATGCTTCGACATCCGGGCCGTCTTGCATAAAACCGTGCAAGGCGACGATTAACGGCAGCGGCTCGATGGGATCGTAGGTTGAGGGAAGATACAGCGGAACCGGGCCACGACCATTGTCAATGAATTCCAAAATCGGATCTTGGGCCTGCAAAGCCGCCGTGGTGGCCAAGATCGCCACGACAACAAGCGATAATCGTTTGGCGAGCCTGGTTAAAGAAAACGCGATAATATTGTTGTTCATAGGTTGGTCCGTAATAGATCTGTGAGCTAACGAGTCATTTTATAAATTGCCAAAACCCCGACCGTCAAGCAGAAACCCATCGAAGCGTCAAATGATAATGACAATAATTTCCTCGCCCTAGAGGGCTCATCGCACCACACAAGTCGTAACTGACGCTGCCGTCAGGGCTGCGACGATCGAGAGAAACGATTGGCTTTGGATGAGCACGGTCTGCTGAACTTAAGTTAAGTGGATAGTCAGTTTGGGTTACCGTGATGAGCCCCGTAGGGGCAACAGCAATTAGCCCACGGCGTAAGCCGTGGGACTAGCGAGCAAACAAAACATTTAGCCCCGGTAGGGGCGGCAGCAATGAAACAAGAATTTTATCCGTAATGCTCGGCTTCGAAAACATATTTGGGGTCGAATTGAATATTGTGCGCTCTTAGTATTGCCAGAAACTCATCTTGGAAAGTCCGTTTTAGGTGATGCTGTTCCTGATTTCGAATGTAATTGCCGACGGTTGTCTGTTGAGAATAGCTGACCGTGAAAGCTCCAAAACCGGGCTGCCAAGCAAAATCACTGGTGGTTTGGTTCTCTGAAAGTTCGTTAACCCATCTCGATGAATTTGATTTGATAAACCTTAGCATATCTGAAACTGCGATTGTTGGTGGAAACCCAGCCATCAAATGGACATGATCTTCAACACCATTGATCTCCAGAAGAATGCCGTTCTTATTGCGGATGATCCCGCCAATGTATTCGTAAAGTCGGTTTCGAAAACTGGGAAGAATAATCTTGCGACGGTATTTGGTGCTGAAAATTGCGTGGAACGTCAAACTGGTATACGTTCGTCCCATAACGGACCTCGTCTTCACCTGGCTGGATGCAAATCGGCATTGATTTTAGCACGTAGTTAAGGCACAAAGCACTTGGAGATGGAAGCGTCCTCCGAATTTGTCTCGCCCCTACCGGGGCTTTCCGATTTCCCACAAACGATACCCACGGTTTACACCGTGGGCTAATTGCTGCTACCCCTATCGGGGTTCAAAAAACTTGTGTGGTACGATGAAACCGCGAGGAAAGGTGAAATCTAAAGTAAGTACCATTGGGCCAGCGGGTTGCCGCTCAGCCAAAAATAATCAAACCGCGAAGAATCCTCCAACCGTTGTGAACCCGAGTTTCATTGTTAAAGTCCGTTGGCATCTGGAAGAACCGGCCATGACATACTCAGGGCGAAAGAGTCCCAAGGTAATAATGGTACGAGTTCAAATAGCCAGCGATTGTTTTTGACCAACCAGAGGAAGAATTGCGTTGAGTTTCTATTCCAAGGTCATCTTTCCGCGCTTCTACGACTGCCTGATGGATAAGCCGTTTTGGGCGAAGTACCGTCAAGAGCAGCTCGCTAGCGTCGACGGAGAGATTCTGGAAATTGGGGTCGGCACAGGTTTGAATCTG
>CAMYNE010000536.1 GCA_947259675.1 uncultured Pirellulaceae bacterium | reverse complement strand
CAGCCAAAAAACGGGCGTCATCGATTCAGAAATGCTCTCAACAGACAGACATCTCTCAAATGCAATTCGACAACGTGCCATCGGATGCCCTGTTAGAGCAGTGGATCAAGTTTCTTCCGGGACAGCTTTGCGTTCTCGCATTCGACTTCAGCAATTACCAAGGTTATCAAATCTATTTCAAGCTCCAGCCTCGGACCATTTGATGACACGCTCATTTTTTGTTGAGTGGTTCGATAGTCTTTAAGGTCAAGTCGTGATGCGAAGGTGCTCCAAAGCCAATTTCCGGGGAAGAAACGAACCTGATCAAACGAGCCGTGTGCCTGATCAAATTCTCCACTCGCTAATTACCTCACCGGTTCTTTTGCGAATCCAATAAACGGGTAACAGAGCAATCGACAGCAAAAACGGGCCTTGCATGGCCTATTGGTCTAGTGTAATATACCAATAACCATGAGCATCGCATCCCATCGAATCGACAAATCGTCACCCATCCCGATTTACTTTCAGATTGCGGAAGCGATCCGCTGGCAAATCTCAACGGGGCATATTAAGCCGGGTGACCCGCTTGCTCCCACGCGCGAGGCGGCCAAAACTTGGCAAGTTAACCGGCATACCATTCGCCGCGCCTACCAGGAACTCGTTGAAATGCAACTAGTCAAGGCCCAGGGTACGTCTCGAATGATCGTCGCGCCATCGCTAAGCATCCAAACCGAACAGCGGGGCTTGAATTCGTTTGCCGACCGGGTTTGTCGGCAAGCTCGCGACAAATTCGATTTGTCACCGATCGATTTGGCCCGTCTTCTCTTCCGTCGCAGTCAGAGTGAACGTCAAACGGCAACGATGGTTGAGTGCAATCATTATCAGTGCTTCGATTTGAAGCGACAACTGGAGCAACGCTTCGACATTTCCGTAACCGAGCATCTGTTGGATCGGGAAGGTGAACCCCCACCTGGGCCAATCATTGGCACCGTATTTCACTTCAATGAAATCTGTGCGCGATGGCCAGAGCGCCGTGATGACATGAGTTTCGGAGGCCTTTACGTCAATGCAACGCTCGCCGAACGAATCATTCGTTGTTACCAGGAAACAAAGCGTCGTCGTAATATCGTGGTTTACAGTCGTCGCCACGAAACAGATGCTTTTAACCTGGCTGCCGATTTGGAAATCGCCCTGGGCAACGAAGATGCAAACATCCTGCCGTTTTCGAAAGATCAAACGGCAGCCGCATTGCTGAAACAGGGAAACATCATCGCGGTAGCGCCATGGAACTGGGACGAACTGGATGAGGCGGTCAGGTCGCATCCGCGCTGTTTCCTTTTGCAATATTGTTTTGATCCGATTGATATCGAATCGATTGGCGAGAGTTTCGGATGGTTTGAACGCGTCCACAAAAGCACCAAGATCAGTTGATCCAAAAGGGAGTACGCATGTATTTTAGTCTATTCGTGTTGATGGCGGCGACGCTAACCTCGACAACAGCCCCGGCGATGCAGGAACCCGATGATTCAATCCGGTACGAAATCACTTTCCGCGACGACTTGCCAACCTGGGCCACGGTTCGCGCGTCAATGCCATATTCGCCGACGCTGTTGATTTCAAAATACGGTGCCTGGTCTCAATCCAATGGCTGGGGAACATACGTTGACGAAATAAAGGTCGTTGACGAACACGGGCTGCAGCTAGCGGTTGAGGATGGCGAACGTTGTTCTTGGACGATCGAGGCGTCGAAGAGTTCCCGTATCAACATCGAATACACAGTAGATTTATCGCATGCAACTATCCCCGATAAAGACTGGCCCGAAGGCCCCAAAACGACAGCGGCGTATTGGGATGGCGAATCACTATTCACAACGGTTGCGCCTTTGCTGGTTTATTCCGACAAAACTGCGACAGTGCGAATTCACTTCCACGTGCCGGAAAACTACCGGCTGGTCACACCGTGGTTGCCTAATACGACTACGAAAGAACTTCATTGCGGGCCGATTCAAGAAGCGACGAAGAATGTCATCGTCATTGGGAATCCTGAATTGGTGGACGTCCAAACGGACCAATTTTCGGTCTCTGTAGTTTTGCTTGGCGATTTCAAGAACATTGGCCCATTGATCGGACCTGCCGTGAAGAAATATCTACGTTATTACGAAAAGCTTTTTCAGGAAAAGAAAAAACACAAGAACCTGATCGTGATGTTTCCGCAATATCTTGAAACAGGTGAGGCTTATGAAAATAGCTACGTTCACGTCAGCCCCAATATTCCCGAAGAAGGAAATCGTATCATCTGGTCGGGTATCATCGCTCACGAGTTGGGGCATTTTTGGAATGGCAAACAATTCAAGCCGAAAAGTTGGGCCGACGGGAATTGGTTTTCGGAAGGTGGCACCGAATATGCCTCGACGTTGGCAATGGTTCGATGTGGGGAAATCAGCGATGAGCAGTTTGTTGACTTGATTGAAGAGAACGTCGGCAAATACATTCTGTTCAAAAAGGGGCCACCATTTGACTCGGTGAGCTTAATAGAAGCGGGGAGCAACAAATCGGCCAATAACGTGGCGCTCTACAATGGAGGTTGGGTGTTCTGTTTTTGTTTGGACGTATTGATTCGCGAAGCAACTGACAACCAGAAGTCGTTCGACGACGTCTTGAGAAGAATGCAAACCCGTTTCGGCGAAACAAGAAAGCAATATGGACTGGGCGACCTGATCGTAAACACCAACCAGGTTGCCGGGATCGGCACCGGCAAATTTTTTGAGCGTTACGTCATCAACAAAGAGACTCTTCCAATTGGCGATTTTCTGCAACGAGCCGGATTCAGTTGTGCGATTGGCGCCGCCGCAGCGCATGTTGCCATCGACCCGGACGCCCGCGCGACCAGCAAGCGGCCAGTTTTCGGGTTCATA
>CAMYNE010000535.1 GCA_947259675.1 uncultured Pirellulaceae bacterium | reverse complement strand
TGCCGAGTATCCGAGGTGAGCCGAAATAGGACCCTTTTCCGAATAGCCGATTTCGCTCAATGTCGAAATCACCACCCTTGGTAGGTCTCAAACGGCCCGGGCGAAAGGGAACTCGAAAAACATCGCTACAAAAAAATTCAGACTTTTACCGCAAAGATGGTACGTACTATTGACTTAAAAGGCCATGTAGTTGTTATTCCAACATGCATTGGCCAATGGGAGAAATTCGAACCAGTAATTCGCGTACCATGGTTTTCTGCCAATCTTTGTGGGGCAAGGTTCGAAACAATTGGTACGACTGGCAGTGATGGACAGATATTCTCGGTTAATCCTTCTTAGCACGCCAGAGCGGTTAGAGAATTCTGAAATTCCCACTCGGACAACGTACGTTTTGACTGAGCTATTTTCGTCCTGTGGTGCCTCTCATGCGTTCAGTCTTTTTCAATATAAAAACAATCCTTATTCCCGTCTTGGTGATTTTCTATGGATTGATCTGGTTTCATGACGATGGAATTCCCGAGACTCTTACCAAAGCGGATGAGGCGTATGTTCTCAACACGCACGGTCGCTTGGAACAGCGGATGACTCAGGTCATCGAGGAAATAGAGCAGTTTATTGCCGAACCTGAGCGTGAAACGGAACTGTGCGTCTCGCTGGCAGCGACGGTTGATTCATGGTATGCGGTGGGCAACAAGGTTCACAATGATGGCCGATTCCTTGTCGTCACTGCGGAGCTTTCATCACAGGAAAATCGTTTGCAGCAACTAGTGACAGATTTGGAAATCGCCTCTCAAGAGATGGCCGAAGAGATTAAGCGCCGGGTTGATGGAGAAGAATACGACCAGGATGGGTACGACGTTTTGTATCGCGCCTTCAGTCAAGACCTTCAAGCGAATGGGGCGTCCATCCCTTGCTCCAAAGGCAAGTGTTTTTGGTGCCAGCTTCGGAAAATTCTCCGCTTGCATTAGAGAAAGATGGAAAGCCACTCCGCCATCCGGTCGACCATGTCAAGCACTACGTCCGCTGGGATAACGATTGCAATCTATCCGGCTCAGGAGGAGACGGATAGATTGTCCGTTGTGCTGAGCCGTGTTCGCGTGGAGTGCGTTTGCAGATTCAATCGCGCGAAGGATTTCATAACTGCGCATCGTGATTTCGTTCTAACGTGCCCGCCTCAATAATGAGTTAATCCATGACACGTTTGGTCAGCGAGCAATTGAAAAACAAGCGACAGCATGATTTGGTCGAATTCAAGCCAGCGACTGTTCAACAACTCGTCGGAGTTGGCAGGTTTTTGGAGACGAGCAAAAATCGACCGATAAACGACCACCGAAGCAAAAAGTCGTACCTTGTATGGATTATCGCCGACGCCGGTTACGACGGTGAATCCAATCACGCGTTCGCTCGCGAAGAAATGTCGCTATGAACTATTATTCCACCGTTGCATGGACGACCCACCAACAAACCGGCCAAGGGTCGGTATCCACGCTTAATGCAAAAACACGATTCGACAAACAAACTATCGCAAGCGAAACCAGGTGCCAGTCTGCCCAGATATGACCGATCTCGAAGTGAATCAAGCGGTGTATCCACAAAGCAAAGTTACAGGTACTGGGCGTTGGGTTTCCAATTGCCAGTCGTCACTAGACGCGGGCATTACCGGAAAAACGTTTGGCGGCGAAAGCCGCCCGTTATTGCGTTCACTAAGCCACCAGCTAATTGTTTTCGTCAGGATTTGCTCCAATCCATCGTTCCATAATCAGGATCCTTTCTCTTGCTGACGTGAAATGGACATCTATGGTACCGACTTGTCGTCGTGACATATCCTCGTAAGTAGGAGCTAGCCAATCGGTCTCAACTTCCCGAAAACGTGGACTTTCTTTCTTTTCGACCTTAATTAAATAGGAAGCAAATCGTGGAATCCTTGCTGGGTAAACAAAGTTGCCCTCTTCGTCCGTTTGACAGGTTTGTCGAGCCATTGCAAACTCGACAGGTATTCTTAGTCCCCTTAGCATCAGCCCAACTCTGACGACGATATCTGCGTTTTCGATTGGGCCTCCGGAAGCATTGATAGCACGACCGCTGATGTTAAAGTACGTGTCCTTGGATATCACGATCTCTAGCGAATCTCGATTCGCGTTGGGTTCTACAACCGAGCATACCTGCGAACACATGCCGTTCGCCTGAGCAATGACTGACACAGTAGCACTCCCAGAAACCGACCTTAGGACAAAGGCACCTTCGTCATTGGTCAAGGCCAGGTCTCGATCGTAGGAACGTGCAGTTTGATCTTTGATTACCCACGCGGCTCGTACCATTGCTCCGGCTACTGGACGACCTTCTGGATCCACGACCTTGCCGTGAATCGGAACGGCTTTTTCGACCACAATATTGTCTAGGATGTGAGTTTGCCGTATTTTTTCGTTTGTCAGGTCAATTCGCTTCAATGGTTTTGTGTAACCGACTGGTGCATTCGCTACATAGATCTCGTCCCAATTTGTTGGTTCTTTGCGAACGAGGAATTCGTATTCGCCGTTCATGTTTGTCCAGGTAGGGTTTCCTCCACTCCAGTAGTGCAGCTGGGCACCCTCAACGGGATTGCCATCTTCGTCAACGACAACTCCCGTTACGCGATCCATTGGTTTGAGCTTAACGTCTTGAGATATGACCTGGCCTTCTTCGAGGTGTTGAGAATTCCGAATGCCTCCCCATCCGGTTTCCCGGTCGAAGTACCAGAATTCGGAAATCTTGCCGGTGGCGAGCTGTTCGAGTTGGTAGTCTCCGTTTTCGTTCGTCGTCGTTGCCAGTTCGGAATGGACGGACAATGTACCAGGATCGACTTTTTCGTAAACGGACCGAGTTGTAACTATGACCTTCGCGTCAGCGAGCGGTGCGCCGTCGG
>CAMYNE010000534.1 GCA_947259675.1 uncultured Pirellulaceae bacterium | reverse complement strand
CGCCAACGGCAACTTGCCGCAATCACGACGGCGAAAGACTCGCGGGGTAGGCTGGGGCATTTGCGACAAATCCTGATGGGCGATAAAAATCCCCGTTTTGGCGAAATAAAAGAATGCGACTTCGAGACGGATCTAAACGAGTCGCAGCAACAAGCCGTGAAATTTGGCCTGTCGGCTGAAGACATTGCCGTCATTCATGGACCTCCTGGAACAGGAAAAACGACGACCGTTGTCGAATTGATCATTCAGGCCGTCCGAAAAGGCGAAAAGGTGCTTGCCTGTGCACCCAGCAACACCGCGGTCGACAATCTGCTTGAACGATTGGCGGTGGCGAAACAGCGCGTGGTTCGCGTTGGGCACCCGGCCAGAGTGGCCGAAGATCTTCGTGACCATACGCTTGACGGATTAGTCGAAGGCAGTGACGCGATGCCCATTATTCGTTCCATGTACCGAGAAGCGGAAGAAATCTATCGGAAACTAGACCGGTACACGCGGGCAAAACCGCAAAAAGGCGCCCGTGAAGAAATGCGACGCGAGGCAAAACGACTTAAATCTGATGCGAGACTTTTGGAGAAAAACACCATCGCCCACATTCTCGATCGAGCCGATATTATTTGCGCAACGACGACGTTCAACGAAGGCATTCTGGAAGATCGTTGGTTCGACTTAGCCGTCATCGATGAGGCGTGTCAAAGTACGGAACCGGGATGCTGGGTTTCACTTCTCCGCTGCGAGAAAGTCGTGTTGGCTGGCGATCATCAACAACTGCCGCCGACGGTGATCTCGAATGAAGCGGCTCGTCAAGGTTTCGCTCGGAGTTTGATGGAACGGCAAATGGAAATTTATGGCGGGGAGATTTCGATTCTTTTGGAAGTCCAGTACCGGATGCACGATAAAATTATGGATTTTTCTTCCAACCATTTCTACGACGGAAGACTGACTGGACATGAAACGGTGCGTGTTCATCGACTTGCCGATCTCGAGCGGGTGGCGGCAAATGAACTGACGGAATCACCCGTGACGTTTATTGATTCGGCGGGCGCGGGATGGGACGAGGAACTGGAACCCGATGGTGAAAGCCGGCGCAATCCCAATGAAGCGCGGCTGATCCTCAAGAAGGTTGGCGGGCTTATCGATTCCGGAGTCGCCGCGAAAGACATTGCCGTGATCGCGCCTTATGCGGCACAAGTTCGATTGCTGCGAGAATTATCTACATTTGAGGGTGTCGAAATTGATACCGTCGACGGATTTCAAGGTCGAGAAAAAGAAGCAGTCTTGATTACACTGGTTCGAAGTAATCAGGAGGGCGAAATCGGCTTCCTCGCAGATGTCCGCCGCATGAATGTGGCGTTGACTCGCGCTCGCCGAAAACTGCTTGTTGTTGGTGACAGCGCCACCATTGGTGGAAACGAGTTTTACAAAGAGATGCTGGAATATTTTGAATCAATCGGTGTTTACCGAACCGTTTGGGAAGAACCGACTGAATAAGCATTTCGATTCCAGGTTTATTTCCAGCATCTTCGAAGTGTTGCTTCTCATCAAAGTTCGCACGCATTATGATAGGGTTGAACCTAGACGTAACTCTCCTCCAATCGTCATCGCGGTCTCGTGATAACGAGCCATGCCTCCAATCGTTACGGCTCTCGTTCGTCCATCCACGTTAAATGTGTTGCCTAACTTGTCAGCGATCAGGGGAAGTTATGAAAATTCGTGCTCTTTGCGTAATAACTATTTTGTTTGTTTTTGGGTGTTCCCAGTCAACGACGGTCGAGCCAGAAGCGATGGGGCCAGAGGGTCCTCAAAACTTACAGCCACCGGTTGCTACGGTAGACCGGCCTGACGATATCGACTTGACCAAGCCCGGCAGCTTTCAACGTTCCGTCGCCGAAGCAACCATCATTGATACTGCGAAATGGGAAAAACAGATCGCACGCATCGAACCCTTTAACGGCGAATCCATTTCAAGTTCGTCCTTCAGGCCTGTAAAACGCGGAAAACCTGTCATCCCGCCAGGTCCAGTCAATGGTTTGGCGCCCGGCGGAATCAGCAACGCTCAACGCGTGAATCCTGGAGCACTCTTTCCGGGGATTACTCGATCGCCGTGGAACCCTCCTGATCCCGCGTTGGGGGTCGGCCCGAACCATATTATCGAAACCGTAAACATGGAACTCGCGTTTTTTACCAAATCCGGAACGATGCAGTTTCAACAACGTTTGGATAGTACTGGCAATCCTGGCTTTTTCGAAGAAGTCGGTGGAGGAGATTTTTGTTTCGATCCGAAATGTTTTTACGACCACAACGCCAATCGTTTCGTTGTGTTAGCGTTGGAGGTCTATTCGAGTATCGATGAATCCTATATTACGATCGCCGTTTCCGATGACGACGATCCCAATGGAATATGGTACAAGTACCGAACGTGGGCAGTCGTCCAAGTCGGAAACTCAACTTATTGGGTCGACTATCCAGGTCTCGGTTATGATGAAAACGGTTACTACATTACAAGTAATCTGTTTTTGCTGTCCGGTAATGGCAACGGGTTTGGTGGAGTCTTGATGCGGGCGTTTGACAAGACTCCGATGCTCAGCGGGCAACCCGTCTCGTTTAACGATTTGCGGGATGGCACGACGTCATCGGCCCAAGTCACTCAAAATTTTGGCGTTAATGCTGCGCCCTATATCGTCTCGCGAAGCAGTTCGAGTGAGCTGAAGGTATCGGCAATCGATGATCCGCTTGGCAGCCCATCTCTTATTTCCAGTTTCGTCGACGTGCCTTCGTCGTTTGGCGGACCGAGTGCACCAAACAATGGTGGCTCAATTTCGACGTTGACCGAACGATTGATGAATGTCTGTTGCCGCGACGGGCGGTTGTGGGCGTGCCATTCTGTGGGTACATCTAACGGCAATCGG
>CAMYNE010000533.1:2663-5575 GCA_947259675.1 uncultured Pirellulaceae bacterium | reverse complement strand
AATGTGGGGGCGTCCAACCAATGGCCGAACTGAGTTGTGCCAATCTTTTCGCATCTAGGTTGATAGTGAAGCTCCCACCGCGTAAACGCGGGGGCGTCTCCCGAGGTAGGCGCGCGAGGCAAGCGAGTTGCACCCAATTCAGAATCAAAAACTCGATTAATTGAAACTGACTTTTTACCTGAAAACGACGTTATGCATTTCAAATGGGCGTCCGTGCCCGGAATCACTTCCATGACCCAACAAGCCTTACCCGGGATACGGACAGCAATCTGAAACGACATCATTTCATTTCAAATAAAGGCATCCCTGCCCGGCGAGAATCCTCGCTTTTTCCACCCATCCTGCATAAGGAAACTTTGGTTGATCTGATTCGAAACCGTAAACTAAGAAATCCTGAGGTCAGTCGCTTGCGGAAGGACTTCCTCATCCAGAGATTCAATGATGTCCGTGAGCATTGTTAATTCTGTAGCCAAGCGGACCAATTCCGCCGTCGTTTTGGCCCCAAACTTTTTGATTAGCCGGGAGCGAGCGCTCTCAACGGTTCTTTGGGTAACGTCAAGTTCTCTGGCAATCGACTTATTTAGGCGACCGTTCATAACTCGCTCCAGGACTTGTTTTTCCCTTTTTGAAAGCTCGTTGCCGACAGACTGCAGCACATGCCAACGTCGATGCAAGTCAGAACCGAGCACAAGCGAATCCGTGATGTCCTGTGCAATTGCATGATTGAGGATGACTTCGCCAGAAGCGTCAGCTTCTCCATACGTTTGAATGCGAAGAATCCTTTTTCCTTTGTTCGTATCAAAGACGGCATGCATGGTCGATGAAGACGTCACGCCCGAGGCAAACCTCTCATCGGTACGACGTTGAAATTCCGCATTGATGGGATTTTTCAAGTCGAGAAAATCGATGTACTTTTTGCCAGTCTCTTCGTCGGGCCGCAACCCCAGGACTTCTTGCGCTGAGGGACTGAAATAGGTCAGCTCGCCACATTTCGCAATGGAAAAGAAAACGAAGGGTGCTGAAAAGCAATCCAGATTGGGTACCGAATGTTTTGAGTATGAACTCATAGTTACGACACTCATGGCAAGCCTTTCTCAATAGTTTCTATAAAACTGTCGCAAATGAGATCAGCATAAATAGAGAACTGGACGTATCGGAAAAGGCTCAAAAAAAACTAACAGTGCACCGAACCGACTTCTATCTAGCGAATCGCTAACGCCCGATTCAATGCACCTCGGATAAGACAATAGAAGCATATCGAATCAGGAATACAGAGTTAGTCTCAATTTCACGGACTCAATGTCGTGAAAACCCTGCGCGCGGGGTAAGGAATTTCCCTATACGGAGCACAGGCAAAAGATACAATAAGTAGACTTCAATTGAAAAAACAGATATCGTTTGAACGATACGCATTTGATTTCTACCTCTTCGATAAAATCTTTTACTTGGAAACCAACGTCTAATCCTGGTTACCGTGTTTGCAGAATGGTCGTTTTCTACGCCTTGTCCAAATTCGCGCAGATACGAAATACCGCAATGAAATGATCGTGATGATCTGATGCTTCGAAAGCTTCGCACGGTATTTGAGAATTCGTTCCGTATTGGTTTTGGAAATCGCCACGCCACTCAGGGGCATTTAGCACACCAGGACAACGATCAAATCTTCCAATTCCTTGTTCGTAATACCAAAGAGGGCATTTATTGGACTGACGAAAACGGCCGGATTCTGGGCTGTAATGACTCCATTTGTGACCTACTCGGCTATTCGCGAGACGAACTAACACAGATGGTGGTCGCAGACATCGATTCGCAGATCACGGTCGATAGCCATCAAGATCTGTTGCGAAAACTTTCTCAGCATCCCTCGGTAACATTTCAGACGCAACCGCGTCGCAAAGACGGCAAGCATGTGACAATGGAACTCACGGTCACTCGATTGGTGTTTGATGACCGAGTCTACCTGTGTACGTTTTCTCGTGAAATTGATTTGGAAAGACAGCTGCGCTACCAAGTACTCGAAGCGCTTGCGACAGGAATGCCGCTTTCGGAAATCTTGACGTTGATTGTTCAACTCGCCGAAAAAACCCGGAACCGGATGCTCGGCTCCATATTGTTAGTGGACGAATCGGGTTGTTTTCGTCATGCCGCTGCGACACGACTCCCCAAAGCCTTCTGCGAACAAATCGACGGAAGCAAACCAGGACCCAACGTCGGTTCTTTTAGTTCTATCGTGTTTAATCAAACAGGAGTATCGCTGGCTGAATTTCCCCAGAACCCAATCTGGGAGTCCTACCTTAAACTGGCCGAGATTGCGGGGGTGAAGGCCTGTTGGTCTCAACCAATTTTCTCAGCTCGGAACAAAGTCCTGGGAACCTTGGCGATGTACTTTCTGGATCCACAGGTTCCGACTGATCACGACAAGGAGTTGATGAAGACCCTGGCACTACTAGCGGGGATCGCGATCGAGCGGGCACGAAAAAACGAACAACTCCTTAAGAATGAACTGAGAAATCGTTCGCTCATTCAATCCTCGTCGGCAACCGTCTGGACGTCATCCCCGCAGGGAGATTTCGTTGACCGCCAGGAGAGTTGGGAATCTTACACGGGGCAGCCGTGGGAAGAACACAAGGGATTCGGCTGGCCGGAAATGTTTCATGTTGATGATCGAGCCCGGCTCGTCTTTGAATGGACAGAAGCAATAAAAAAACCGGGACCATTTGAGTCGCATGGCCGGATGTGGCACGCCCAGAGTAGTTGCTACCGTTATTTTGAGGTCCATGCGGTTCCCATCATTAGAAACAACCAGGTCATCGAATGGGTCGGCTCTACGACCGACGTGCACAATCGCAAGATCGCGGAAAACAGTCTTGTTCGTAGCAGGGCCATTCTGAAGCAGGCTCAAGAAGTTGCCC
>CAMYNE010000533.1:0-2608 GCA_947259675.1 uncultured Pirellulaceae bacterium | reverse complement strand
CGTTCAGTGGACCGACGAATTCTGCCGTCTGCATGGATTCGACCTCAACGATCTAAACGGCGATTTCAATACTTTGATGAAAACAGTCTTTGTTGGTGATCGTACCAAGATACGCAAATCGATCCAAAGCACGCTTGAAACCGGCGTCGCCTCGCCAATGGAATACCGGATTCTTCGACATGACGGTTCGATGAGAACCGTTTTGTCGAAAACGAAATTCGAAAAAGATGAACTCGGAAATAATAGCGGATTGATCGGAACCGTGCTCGATGTGACTGATTTAAGGAAGACTGAGAAAGCTCTACGTCAAAGCGAGCGACAAATGCGGACCATTACGGATTCGTTGCCGGTGATGATTGCCTACATCGATACGAACTACCGCTTCCAATTCAACAACGCCATGTATGAGCTGTTTTTCAAAAAACGACGAAGCGAAATCATCGGTCGACACGTCAGCGAGCTACTTGGCGAAACCGTGTTTCAGAAAGTCAAACATCATTTCGATTCCGCATTTCGAGGCGTCGCAACGACCTACCAACAACGAATCGAAGTTCCAAATGGTCAATCACAGATTAACGAAGTCCGCTTGCTTCCTGACAGGAACGCGGAAGGCGTCGTGGTCGGAGTGTATACGCTGATCGACGACATAACCAAACGTCAAGCTCTTGAAAAAGAAGTCTTGAACATCGCTGCTGAAGAACATCGTCGGATTGGACAGGATCTGCACGATGGAACAGGCCAGGAGTTGACGGGATTGGGCATGATTGCCGATACGCTTTTGCTTTCATTGTCTAGGAAGGGCGCAGCTGAACAGCCCATCGCCGTAAAATTGGCGCGGGGAATCAAAAGGACATTGCACCAGATCAGGTCGCTTGCGCGCGGTTTGAATCCCGTCGATATTTCCAGCGAAGGCCTGATGTCAGCGTTAACCCAGATGGCTGAGCATGTTGAGGATTTATACTGCATCAATTGCCGTTTTATCTGCGATTCGAACGTCAAACTGCAGGACAATCAAATCGCTACGCAGCTTTTCCGCATCGCCCAGGAAGCTACCACGAATGCCGCCAAACATGGCCATGCGAAAAACGTGTCCATAAGCCTTGTCGATTCGAAACAGGAAATCATCTTATCGGTGACCGATGATGGAGTCGGAATTCACCCGGCTTTCCAGGAAAGCCCGGGGATGGGGCTGCGAACAATGAATTATCGTGCCAATGCGATCGGTGGCCACCTGCAAATTGGTCGACGCGAGTGCGGAGGCACCGAAGTCACTTGCAAAATCACGCTAACAGGCTCGGACCCCTTGGGCGTGGATCCTGGTCGGCGCGAACGGCAACCCCATTTGTCATCCCCAACTCAAAAGGTACCGTCGGAACCGCATTACGCTACAGTTTCAGACCCAGATTTAGAATAGACCATGGCAAAAATCGTAATTATTGATGACCATCCATCCACCCGCGAAGGGCTGTCTACGAGAATTGCCTTGGAACCCGATTTGCAGGTTTGCGGCGAAGCGGACGATATCATTGGCGGTCTAGAGCTGATTAAGCAGAAACTACCTGACTTGGCCATCGTCGATATCTCGTTGAAAACCGGAAATGGAATTGACCTGATCAAACAGGTCAAAGACAAGTTTCGGAACGTCCGCATGCTCGTCTGGTCCATGTACGACGAATCACTCTACGCCGAAAGAGCACTTCGCGCAGGAGCACTCGGCTATATCAACAAGGTAAATGTCACCGACACAATCATCGAAGCCATTAGAACTGTCCTCGGCGGCGAGGTATTCCTCAGCCCTGACATGTCGGCCAAAGTCCTGCGTCGGATGGTCTCCGGAAAACACCGGATCGACCAGGCACCGGTCGACACGCTGTCCGATCGAGAACTGGAAACTTTTCGGCTGATTGGACACGGTCTCAATACGAGTGACATTGCCAACAAAATGCATCTAAGTCCCAAAACGGTGGAAACCTACCGGGCCAGAATCAAAGAAAAAATCGGCGTCAAATATATGTCCGAACTCACGCGAGAAGCAACTCGCTGGGTATTGGAAAACGGTTAAACCGATTCATCTCACGGGAAAAGTCGTAGGCCGGCAACGAGCAAACGTCGTAATTGCCGGAACCGCAGCCGCTTTTCTGGAAGCAACGCAAAAACAGTTTGCAAGTCGATTTAGTGGCGTTTGCGCTGTTCCGGCAAAGCACATACGCGACTTCGTTCCGGCCTACATGGGAAATCCCTGTTAAAACGGATTTCATCTCACGGGAAAAGCGTGCCCATCAAGTCTTTCGAACCGATCGCACGAGTCGTCGTAAAGACTTCACCGGCGTCAAATCCAGCTGAGGCGCCACGCGCGATCGCCACTGCTTCCACGCGTCGAAAGATATAGTCTTTCTCTGGCGGAAATTGTGTTGCGTAACATCGAATCGAGTCGAGTTTAGATTCCAGCGTTTCCGAAATATCATAAATAAACTTATTCGCTCCCGATCCCACCCATTCCGTTTCAAAGAAGAACGAATAATAAATCTGGCTTTCGATTTTATGTACGGGCAGGTCGTCGAAGTACTGATCCCACTTGGTCAAGCGACTGTAAAACACGGCTGCGTCG
>CAMYNE010000532.1 GCA_947259675.1 uncultured Pirellulaceae bacterium | reverse complement strand
GTCATGGGCTTTGTAAACGACTCCCATTCCACCCTGACCAATTCTATCGACGATTTTGTAATGAGATATCGTGCGACCGATCATGTTCCACCGTACCGAGCCATCCTGTTTCACAGAAATAATATCATGTTCACGTGGATGGTCAAAATCAGGCGACGTCATCTCCAATTTCGTGATTCCTGCGCATCTAAACTACAGCAATTTCCTGGTCGGTCTACTGTAAAGGTTCGATCTCGTCGGATCCGTTATTTGCATCGGTCAAGCCGTGCGATGGATTGAGTCATTTCCAGTCGACGCCTTCTGGAAAGGTCGTTATCCTCGTCACTTGTTGCCAGTGGACACTCCATTTCCTGTTGAACAATCTTAAATACGGTTTCTGAGATTGTGGGATTGCGCTTAGCGATCTCGTCAGCGTACGTAATAAAGCTGAAACGACCGGTCAAATCATCGCGTTGCCACATTCTTTGGTTTAGCTCTTGATTGTTTTGCGGAGGTGATTGTGAGCAAAAAAATTCAGCCAGGTCAATGATTAAATCGGCCGCAATTCTTGAACGGGATTGCCCCATAGAATGCGCGAGTGATTTCACTGATTGACAAATGAGCGACCAGTTAGAAAAACTTGGTGAAATGGGGGTCATGCATTGATGCTCCTATCTTTGAAAAACGTTCATTAAACGCTCAATTAATCAATTGCCGGTTCTTCGGAGCAACCCCGGCTGACACACTGTCCATTTCGTATCACTCGCTAATAAGAATTGTTCCAACCCAGCGTGGGTTCAAGACGAGAGTGATTAAAGAAGTGGCTACAAAAATATAGCTTTTGTATGCAAGATTTCTTTATCTTTATGATAATTATTCCAAGTGCGTTGAATTCGCAGTCGCCAGAGATCTGGTTATAGAGCCTGAGTCCGGGCCTGTGTCCGTTTTCGAGGAACGAAAAAAGAAACAGGGGGTTTGTAGGTAATTGGCGTTTTGCCGATAACCACGGGCGACAAAGAGTTTATCGCATGTCGATTCCATGTTCGACAAACGCCTTCAAACACATTGCCATGTGAGTCCAGCCGGAACAGTTGTCGTGTGAGCCCTTCAATCCCGATGCGTCGGTTGGCCAGCCCTGTTCGCTAATGCTCAGCATGGTCGACCCGTCGTCCAGGGCCTCCAATTCCAAAAAGACACCGACTTTGTAGGCGTTGTCCTCGCTCTTTTTCCATTGCTGCGAGTCAATTTCCAGCTGAATCAGCTGGTTTTCGATAATCCTTTTGACGACGACCGGAAAATCGCCCCACTCATTCCAGTGCCAGACGACTTGCTCACCTTCGACCAGTGGACCGCTTGTTTGGTTTGTAAAATACCTGCAAATCGTGTTTTCATTAACGATTGCGTTGAAGACTTCCCCAACTTGTCGCTGAATTTTGGTTTGCACCGTGTAGTTTCTTTCGTTCATGTTTCTGCCTTTTTTGGTGTTGAAAAATAGTCCGTTGACAGCGTCGCCGATATGGTATATATTTATAACATGTTGAGTCACGAGTCAACTATCTAAATCCAGAAATCGAAAACTTCACTTCAAGGAAATCCTCGGTGGCAAAGTCGCGGAAGCGAAAACGTATTAGCTCGGGGACGAAGCAGCACGCAAAAGACGATCTTGTCTTCAAAGCCTTGTCCAACTCGGATCGCCGTCAGATCCTGGACTTGGTGCGCTCATCTCCAAAAACGACAGGAGACATATGCGAGGCCATTGCGCGGCTGGACCGTTGTACGGTGATGTTACATTTAAAGTCGCTTGAAGCGGCCGACTTGATTATCACAAAGAAGAAGGGGCGTTTTCGCTGGAACTATCTCAACATCGAACCCATTCAACGGATCTACAATCGCTGGATCAAAGACTACGCTCAACCCGCCGCCGAAATGCTCACACAACTCAAGGCCCAATTGGAGGATGGAGGTGATTAGATTTCACAGCCCTACATCCATTCCATAGGCGTTTTCGCTTGATAAACTCACATTTCATTGGGTGGGAACGCCACGGAAGCAGCAAGCGGCGGACGAATTCACGTTTCTGATTGCCTTTTTCCAAGCTTGATTCAAAATACAGGATATCGATGTAATTTCGATTCACTATTGCTCGAATCTCGAATTGACGCTGCTGAAAATGAAAATCGCGTTTGTTCACATTATGAAAACCGGAGGTTCGACGGTCACCAATGTTCTAAACAAGACCGCCTTCCGGCCGCATCGCTATTTACAGATTGACCCCGAGTGCCAGCGTGAGAATGACTGGTCAGACCAGGAATTGCGAGGCTTTCTAAGTTGGAATACGGATCGTTTATACGTCCACAATCACGCGAAAAATTGGGAGATGGATACCATCAGCGAATATGTGAAACAAGGGTGGTTTACTTTCAGTTTCTATCGCCATCCAGGCGATCAATGGTGTTCATTCTATTTTTGGTCCCAAGAGGCGAATAACGAGCGGTTCAAACGACGGCAGACCGGACGATCGAGGCCCTTCACCAATGAATTGACGCTAGACGAATTTCTTCGCTTGGGGTGGTCAGATAATTCCGAGTTGCAATCCGAATACAAAAACGCGATGCCGGGTCTGCGAAAAAATCTCGATTTGCCCGAACGTTGGCGAGAAATGAATTTCGTCGCCCTTTACTCAAATCAGAACTTTAAAAGTTTCTTGAAGAAATATCTTGGCAAGCGAACTTGGATGCTAGAACAGACAAACACCAGTTCGAATAGCGGATATGAACATTATCGCCGCAAAGGACTAATTTCGAAGACAACGCATGAGTTGTTGATGGACTCTGAGCGGTACGACAATTACCAAAAACTGCTTGAAAAACCACATGAACGAGGCCACGAGCAGTTTCTCACGGCCAATTCCAACGTCTTTTTGAATCGTCGTCA
>CAMYNE010000531.1 GCA_947259675.1 uncultured Pirellulaceae bacterium | reverse complement strand
AATATCGGAATCGCGTTGGCCCCTTACCATCTGCCTCAGGATGCCGAATTGATCGCCAAATTGATCCGGGAAGTCGGCAATGTAGTCAAAGTCTTTTACGCGTGGGAACATGGTGATGGTTGCATGAAGAAACTGCCAAAAGAACAGGAACTCAAACAACTTCCGGGCAACGGTTCGCTGGATTTTGGACCGGTCTTACAAGCCTTGGCCGAGATCAAGTATGCCGGTTGGACCGAAATCTTCATGCACCCAGTACCTCGTGGTATTCCGATTATGGAAACTGCAGCCCAGGTAACCGCCGAAATTAACAAATCTCGAGCCTATCTTTCCGCCAAACTTGCCGCGTTGAATGTCAGAAAAAACGGCCGGTCATAAGTGGACAGCGCCAAGTTGTTGAAATTTGTCGGCAATAACTAGTTTTCCCTGGCTCGCCCCGGCGGGAACACAACTGAATGGCCTTCAAAACCGCAATGACAAACAACTCAACCCGCCATCGAGTTTTTGAAACTCAGAGATGTTCAGCGGAGTCACAGGATAGCCAGCAGCTTTAATCTTTGCGATCGTTTTTGGAAATCCGATTGGTGCGATCACTGTGCCATTTACCCAAATACAATTTGCAGCGGGGGCTTCATCCGGATCAACGGAGATGAGGTTGAAGTTTGCAAACTCCGGTTTGCGAAGAAATTCTCCGCACGCCACAAGAACGTTGTTTTCCAGATAGGACAGCCCAGATTTGAGATGTAACATCTCGCTCATCTCAACTGTGGAACCGCTTGAGCCCTGTTTCTCCAGCAAGCTGATCATCTGACGGGCTCCGGCATTGTTGGTCCGCTGTGAAAGACCGATGTAGAAATGATCGCCAACCATCATGATGTCGCCCGGTTCAACCGTTCCCGGAGCTTCGATCGACTCAACATGATTGAAATAGCGGCGCAGCAGTTCACGTACTTCGACTTCCTCGCCCTGCCTCGACCGTGCACCGAACCTGGCGATGATTGCCCAGCGTTTGGTCAGCAATGCCGTGTCTTCGACAAAACAACTGTCTGGAAAGTCTTCAGCGGCAGGAATGGTGATGATGGTCAAGCCGCAAGCCTGTAACGCTTCGACATAGTTTTGATGCTGCTGTAACGCAGTTTCATAATCCGGCACACCAAGGTTGGCGTTCGCGATGCCAGCGATGATCGATTTGGGCGGCGTGCGAACGATGGCATGGGTAAACATTTTTCTTTTTGCACAGTCCTTGTCCAAGGTCTCTTCAATCATTGCGATTCTTGCAATAATCTCCACATGTTCAATTGGTCAAAAAATAGACGAAGAAAGCGGATTCTGCAAACTCCCTGGCCGTCTGCCTGGGAATCGTTTCTGACCAATAATGTGAACCACTTCAGGGGTCTGTCCGCGATTGAACAGGACAAGCTCAGGGACATTACCCAAATCATCGTGAGTGAGAAGAATTGGGAAGGTCTCTCCGGCCTGGCCATGTCGGACGAAATCAAAGTCACCATTGCCGGAACGGCAGGGTTACTCCTGTTGGGTGTCGATGACTACTATTTTGATCGCGTAAACACCATCCTTGTTTTCCCTAATCCGATTCGTCGCGAAACTACGGACGGTCTGATCGTAGGAGGACAAGCTCATCATTCCGGGGAAGCCTGGCAGGGCGGCCAGGTCGTGCTTTCCTGGCAAGATGTTGTCAACGATGTACGGCGTCCATTTAACGGACGCAACCTGGTGATCCACGAATTCGCTCATTGTCTCGACGGAATCGATGGCGAGATGGGAGGCAGTTTGCACTTTGATGATCTCGCCACCAGCGAGCGGTGGCTGCAGGTTTGCAATGCTGAGTTTGAGGCTTTAAAAACGGCCGCACAACATGGTCTGCCGTCTTTGCTCGATTACTATGGAGCGACCAACATGGCCGAGTTCTTTGCCGTTGCCAGTGAGACGTTCTTTGAGAATCCGCGTCAGCTTAAGCACCAACATTCCGAGTTGTTTGGCCTGCTCGTTAAGTACTACCACTTTGACCCCCGTTTGTGGATGCCCCAGATTCGATGAGTTTAGAGCACAGGCCTCGGGAAAATTTGACCACGCAAGCAATCAAAAAAATTAGAGGTTTGATGAAGTTTCAAGAACAAAACATCCGGTTTTTGCTGTGTTCCGGTGAAAATTCATTTGCGAATCCGTCTAGGCACACCATTTCGAATCTGGAGCCGACAAGATCTCGGGTGGTTGGAAAGCAAGGCTTGCTACGGTGGATCGGGCGCTGGCGATCTGTTCCTGAGTTGTTAACAAACCAAGCTTGAAATCCATCTTGTGGCTTTGTCCAGCTTCCAATTCCACGACGCGTCCATTTGATTCTTCGAAACTCCGCGGATTGGGAAAGTTCGTACCCGGTTCAAGACCTGCCACATAACCGTCCCACGAATCTACTGTGTTCTTCCACAACGTAAAACAAGTCAGCTGCCGCGTGTTGTATTCGATACTGACACCTTGAGCCTTGTCAGCTTCTTCTTCCCCCAATCCATAATCAAGCACGACAGTTGTGTTGTTTTGGGCGTCAGCATGCAGCTGCATAAAATAAACCTGCTCTTGGAAGTCGACTGAAGGATCGCCAAACTTTGACCAATCGTTGATCCCCGCCACGGCGTCTTCGTTGCGCGGGACGATTTTTTTTGCCGGTGCAAACAATTCCCAGCCACCCTTCATCGCGGGAGGACTGAAGTTGTTGTGATAAAGCATTTGAAAACCCGTTTTTCGTGCGCTGCAGTTGGTGACCTTGTCCCGAATCGCCACGACATTCGAATTCAGGTTCAGTTCAAGCTCCGTGGTCAATCGTAATCGGTTAAAGTGAAATCGGGTTTCTTCGACTTCTCCCCAAAATCGAATTCAGCCTTTTTCTTCGTCGACTTCAACCGAAACCA
>CAMYNE010000530.1 GCA_947259675.1 uncultured Pirellulaceae bacterium | reverse complement strand
GCGGATCGATCGGCCCGCCGTTGCCTTCACCACCATAAACCGCGTTTAGACGAATCATCTTACTGGTCACATTTGCTTCGCCAACGGCGCTTAGATGGAGTTTACATGCATGCGATTCACAAATGTCGGCCGACATTCGACTGGACGAACAATTAATCACAACAGGTCCTTTGTTTTGGGCCAAAGCATGATTGAGCGTGATTGCCAACGTGTACTCTTCACCAATGTAGATGCCTTTTTCATCGATAACCGCCAAGCGATCGGCATCGGGATCCTGGCAGAAAACGGCATCGGCTCCAAATTCGATTGCTCGTTGGCTGGTGGATTGCAGATTCGTTTCGGTCGGTTCGGGAGGGTGCTCAAACATTCCATCAGGTGTTCCGCCCAGATGCTCAGCCTGACAATTGAGCGCCTCAAGCAGCTTTCTTCCCAACACCGAACCTGCCCCGTGATGGCTGTCCAGAACGACTTTGTAGTTCTTGGCCCGAATTGCGTTGACGTTGACCGTTTTCAAAACGGCTTCGCAGTGGGCACTGGTTGTGTCTTCCAGCGTCGTTATTTTTCCAACTAAATCATGGGCCACCCAATGAGTCTGGTTTTTTTGGTACGCCTCCATCACCTTTTCGCCTTCGGCTGCTGGAATAACTCGACCCTCGCCCCCAAAAAGTTTGAGTCCGTTATAAGGCGACGGGTTGTGGCTGGCCGAGATCTGAATGCCTCCAGCTGCATTATGTTGGCGAACGAGGATCCCCGTCGTTGGAGTCGCGGCAACATTCCCATAAAGGACATTGCGACCTGTCGCGGCAAGGCCGCTGCAGATCGCTTGAGCCAGCATCGGACCGGTCGTTCGTCCGTCGCGAGTGACCACAATCGGTCCCGGGACGTCCAATTGTCCGACATATGCCGTACTGTAGCGGATAGCGAGAATTGGATTCAGACTCTCGCCAATAATTCCCCGCAAACCGGAGACACTAATAATGGGTTCGTTCATTCAGACGCCCTGAGCAACTACAGAGATTTTGATATGATTGTGACGACTCAAATTGAATTAGCCGCCGCTGGATTCGTGAAGATTCAGAAGGCAGCGGCCGTTTTAACAAATTCGGCTACAACGTTTATTTGAAGTTCCAACGTTACCACCAACTTCTGCCCATAAAATAACGGTTACTCCCAATGTCTGAAACCGCATCATCGTTTGACCTGGATTCCTGCACGGCTCAGTTGAATGCCGCCTGCGCAAAAGGCCATTTGTCTGAAACCGCCGTCGACAATATCAAAATTTGGTTGACGGAAGCCCGTTACGCTAAATACGTCCCTGCGATCGTCGAACATATCAATGAAGAAAAATGGCAGGCGCTCGACGACGTATTTTGGACGATCATTCCGTTTGGCACTGGTGGTCGACGAGGCAAAATGTATCCGTTTGGAAGCAACGCCATCAACGAAAGAACGATCGGGGAAAGCGCGCAAGGTCTTGCCGACTACGTCAAAGAATTCAAGCCGGATGGACCGTGGTCGATGGCGATCGCTTATGACACGCGTCATCGGTCTCGCGAGTTTGCAGAACTATGCTCTGGAATTATGGTTGCCAATGGCTTTACCGTTTATTTCCTTGACGATTTCCGAAGCACGCCAGAACTTTCGTTCTTGATCCGCTACAAGCGTTGTGATTGCGGAATCATGGTGACCGCCAGCCACAATCCGCCCAGCGACAACGCAGTCAAAGTTTACTGGGCTTCCGGGGCTCAATTGATTCCCCCACACGACAAAGCAGTAATCGAGAAAGTTAACCGAGTGGATTCGATCGAAGTCACAAATTTCCAACAGTCAGTCGATGAAGGAAAAATTGTTTTCTGTATGGAGGAAACTGACAAGGCTCTGATGCAGGAGCATTTGAAACACAGTTTTGATGGTCCGCGTGATCTGAAGGTCATCTTTTCGCCGTTGCACGGGGTAGGTGAATTCAACGTCAAATCATTGTTAAACGAAGTTGGCTTTAATGAGCTTGAGATCTACGGCCCACACCGTGAACCAAGTGGCGATTTTCCTAACGTTCCCGGACACGTTTCGAATCCAGAGAACAAAGAAGTCTTTACCGAAATCATCAAACACGCGCAAGCTACGGGCGCCGAGTTGATTTTGGCGTCCGACCCGGATTGTGATCGAATGGGCGCGGCGGCTCCGTTAACCATGGATCCGGCCGGTGAGTGGAAAACATTTGATGGGAATCAACTGGGTGTGCTGCTTGCCGACTTCATTTGCAATATGAAACAGAAAAACGGCGAGCTGAACAGCGACCAATTCATTATCACGACGCTAGTGACAACGATGATGATTAATCGAGTCGCTGAATCGTTCGGCGTTCGCTGTTTCAACGAAAACCTGGTCGGGTTCAAGTGGATTTGCGATGTGGTCGATCGGGAAGGGCCCGATGACTTTATTCTCGGAACCGAGGAATCCCACGGTTATCTCGTTGGTCAATACGCGCGCGACAAAGATGGCGCGGTGGCCTGCATGTTGATGACCGAACTGGCTGCTTGGGTGAAAGCTCAAGGTAAATCGCTGCATCAACACCTTGATGACCTGTACTTGAAATATGGTTTCCATCGTGAACGTCTGCTCACCATTCGGATGGAAGGATCCGACGGGATGAAGCGGATGCAGAAACTGATGCAGAGTTTTCGTACCAACACTCCCGAGAAAATTGGCGGCTTGAAGGTTGCTTCGCTGCGGGACTATTCAACCGTTGAACGGATCTATCACGATGGTAGCCGCGAAAAGATCTCAGGACCTATCGGCAACCTGGTTGTGCTGGACACCGCAATCGAAGGCAACTACATCGCAGCTCGGCCATCCGGAACAGAACCCAAAGTGAAGTTTTACATGTTCACCTATGTTCCCGTAGAACAAATCACGGATCTCGA
>CAMYNE010000529.1 GCA_947259675.1 uncultured Pirellulaceae bacterium | reverse complement strand
GACTCGCCGCCGGCCTCTTCGAAGAATTCGGCATTTTGCATCGCGATCTCTTCGAGGGTTTCGAGGCAATCCGTGGAAAATCCCGGACAGGCGACATCCAGACTCCGGATGCCCTGCTTGCCGAGTGCCGCGACCGTGTTAGCCATCACAACTGACCAGTTGCTTCGCCGCGCGATTGACTGGTGGACGGTGGTCGCCAGCATTGTCGCTCCGAGCGCGTGGGCGGCAGCGAATTACCAATTCATTTTTTGAAGATCGTTCACCCGTTTCGAAGGCCATAAATAATGGTTCGGATTTTTTTGCCGTCGGAGTGCTGTGGTGTTCGTTACCGGTTACATCAACCTGATTGGCGTGAACCTGCTCGACGTGCAGCCGTAGTCGAACTGTTGACTGGCTGATTTGTTCATGAACTCGTGAAGCAATGCTGGTTATTGGATAGTCTTGGAAAACGCCCGGGCTTGTTGAAAAAGTCGGCCGAACCCACAAGCCGTTGTGCAAGCTAAACAAAAAGGCGTCCGCATTTTGTAGGCGTTTGGCCTTTTTCAACACGCCCGACCCTTTTTTGCTCGGCTCCCTAATAATAATCCAGCCAACGAGAAGACGATGACTGGTCCGATTGCAACATCGTCTTCGTTGAAGGCCAAAGTGAGGGACGGAATTGCAAGGCCTATTTGGCGTGGTGCGGCGAGTGAGTTGGGGTCGCCGAGTGGCCATGGTGTGCTCTAAGAAACTCAACTTGGGTTCGCAGTATGGCGTTCTCCTCGCGTATCTTCATGATTGCTTCCATCATTTCAAGACGATTGTCGGCGGCTTCGACTTCCATTTTCAATCGTTCGTTTTGAAGGCGGAGTTCAAATACGTTTTCGTGTAACTCGGATCGTGGGTTATTGACTTCGCTGTCACTCGTTGCGACATAACCAACCAATTGAACTCCCTGGGGATTATCCTGACAATCCTGAACTGTCTTCACTGAGCAAACGGCTGGACAATCGTTACACTTTTCGCATTTTGTAATCCGTTGACACGCCTGGCATGGGTTTGACGACGCGTCGACAGCGGTGGTGAAAAGTCGTTCATGATTTGATCCCTTAATTGGAATACCGGGTTTGGCCGATGGACAACAGTCACATTTCTTGCACGGTGATTCTTGTTCACAGACGTCGCAAGCATCTGGACAACCATCACAGGCGCTCGCACAGCATTGTCCGTCACATGAGTCGGTTTTGGCGGCAGCACAGAATGGAGGGTGCGACGGTAGTTTAACGTTTTTGAACAATTCTCCCATCGCCGGCAGGTTTGAAAGAAATGGGACACCCGAAGTCTTGAGGCATTCACATTCGATTTCAATGCACCCTTCGACCTTTGCCTGATCGCCGGGGGTTTCATTGTGTCCAACTGCAAAGTGAATACCCAGCGGAAAGTCAATTCCGGGTAATTCAAATTCAAATTCAAATTCGTGGGTATTAGCGGTTTGAGCGATCGGGCATTCTTTACATTTCTGTTTTGACTCTTGAGCGACAGTCCAATCGCTCGGAAGGCACATCGTAGAAACAACTAACATCAACACGACAGAAAGTAATCGAGGCATATCCAACTCCGTTTGTTTGCGGGGGTCCATCAAAAGTACATTTGTGGAGGATAAATAGATGAGAACCGGGTCTTCGGCAAGGCAGGTTTCACTCACCCAAAGCGATAGCTTTACAAAGCGGTTTCCCCCGGCCTGTGAAAACTAACGACGAATGCTGGATTTATTTGACTTTTATTCGAGATCGGTGGCGAGTTCCTCTCTTTGATCTCTAGGCGTTATTTTGGAAAGCGACAATTTCGCCATAAACCAAGCCATCGTCAACGCGTTTTGTTGACGGCTGTCGAGTAGTGCCGCGCTTGGGGAAAATAACGCGCGGCCGAAGTCGCCTGTCCGATCAAACGACCCTTTTTCACTGACGAAGAGCTGACTGAGAGCACTACTTAAAATTGAAAGTCTGACGCCAATACCGCCGCACAACAGGGTTTAAAGATAGTCTCAATCGAGGCGTTTCGGATGCGTAGTTGCCTTGGGTCTAACATTTCCTTTTAATGCTCTCACTGCCAATACACCGCCGCCCAATCTTGAATCCTACAGCCAAAGTTCTCAATCAATGATTTCGATTCTTGGCATTCCATACGACGCGGACTCATCGTTTTTGAAGGGGACCGTGCATGGACCCCCAGTTATTCGCAATGCGTTCCGGTCCCCATCAAGCAATACATCGGCCGAGAATGAAGTTGAGATCAACGGGCATTCGCAGATTCAGGATGAGGGTGATCTGGATTTAGGATCCGGCCAAAACGCTCGCGAACAGATTGAATCGGCGGTTCGAAACCTAGTTATGCAGGACAACAAAGTACTTTCGCTTGGCGGCGATCATTCGATTACTTATCCAATCCTTCGCGGTTACGCTTCGAAACACGGCAAGATCAATGTTCTGCAGTTGGATGCTCATCCGGACCTATACGATAACTTGAACGGCAATCGCTACTCTCATGCCTGTCCGTTCGCGCGAGCGTTTGAGGATGGCCTGATTGGCAATCTGCTACAGGTCGGTATTCGAACAATGAACACACACCAACGTCAACAAGCTGAAAAATTTGGAGTCGATATCATCAGCGCACAGGACTTTGCGACGACCGTGGTGGAACTTGCAGGCCCTGTTTACGTCAGCCTGGACCTGGATGTGCTGGATCCGGCTTTCGCGCCGGGCATCAGCCATTACGAACCAGGCGGGTTGTCGGTCCGAGACATTCTATCGGTGATTCACGAACTCGACGTTCCGGTAATTGGCGCAGACATTGTGGAATTGAATCCGACTCGCGACATTCAGGCAATGACCGCCATGGTAGCGGCCAAGGTGATGAAGGAGCTGTTAGCCAAAATGTTGTAGTCG
>CAMYNE010000528.1 GCA_947259675.1 uncultured Pirellulaceae bacterium | reverse complement strand
CAGGAACCTGAAACTGAGGCACCTGCCAAATCGGCGGACGAGGCACAAACCCAATCTGAAGGCGGCGGTTCTGTCACCGATAAAGCCAGTTTTCTGTTTGGCTTTAATATGATTAAGTCGATGAGGATTCAAGGTGCGGAACTCAACGTGGACAGGATTGTGGAAGGAATGCGATTGGCCGAATCAGGTGCCGAACTTCCGATGAGTATGGAAGAAGCTCGCTCCGTTCTTCAAGCATTCGAGAAAATGGTTAACGAAAAACGAACGGCGGAACGAAACAAAATGGCGGTGGCTAACCAGGCTAAGGGTGAAGAGTTTCTAAAGCAAAATGCCGCTCGGGAAGGCGTCCAGACACTTGAAGATGGCGTCCAATACGAAGTCATGAAGGTGGGTCCCGGGGAAGGTGAATCTCCGAAACCCGTCGACTTCGTTAAAGTCAATTACAAAGGAATGTACACCGATGGAAAACAGTTTGATGCGTCGGGAGAAAAAGGACCCGCCGAATTTCCTGTCGGCGGTGTGATTCGAGGATTCTCGTCGGTACTGACCAAGATGAAAGTGGGTGACAAATGGAAAGTCTTCATTCCTTCCGAGTTGGCGTACGGCGAAAGAGGAAAGCCGCCCATCGGACCGAATGAAGCTTTGGTTTTTGAACTTGAATTGGTCGAAATTGTCAAGAAAGATCCAACTAAGAATGCCGCGAGAAAGATTGTCCCTGGCAAGATAAACGCCGGCAAGACAAACAACGGCAAATAAATTGGCTCTGCAGCAACCAGATCAGTGAGGCGTCTGTCCTGACAGCTCACTCATTCATTAGGCCGGAATAGCACAAGCTTTTCTGGCCTGTTTTATTTGAGTTCATCCGACGGTGGAGTTCTTGGCTGTGGATACCGAGATCGAACTTGGCCACTCAAGAATTGTAGGCCGGAACGGCGCACGGCTTGTTCTGGCCTACTGGATCTTGTTCCCGCCCAGAGAAAGAAATTACTGAAGTCACAAACACCGAAGCTATGGAGACGTGAATGAAGATTGGAATCACTGGAGCAACCGGGTTCGTCGGCCGGGCGTTGGTCAAACGATTGGCAGCAGCCGGTTATTCGCTTAAGTGTTGGCGACGAAACGAGTCCAATACTGCGTTGTTGAACGATTATTCTTCAAGCATTGAATGGATTGACGGAGGTTTAGCCGAAAACGAAGCATCGGATCGTCTGGTTGAAGATTGTGACGCCGTCGTCCACTCGGCCTTTTGGAGACCCGGCAAAGGATTTCGAGGCACGGAGGGTAACCTTCTTGAATTCGTACGAGTCAATTTGCTTGGCACCTTGGCCCTGATCGAGTCCGCAATCAGAAACGGGGTTGGTCGATTCGTCTTCGTTTCAACTTGTGCTGTCCACGAAAAAATCCTCGACGACAGACCTCTCGACGAAACACACCCGCTTTGGCCGCTCAGCCATTATGGTGCTCACAAAGCCGCCCTCGAAAAGTTCGTGCATTCCTACGGTTTGGGAATGGGTTACCCAATCTGTGCCATCCGCCCGACGGGTATTTACGGCGTTCATCACCCGGTCACCGATTCAAAATGGTATCAAATTATTTCCGATGTCGTTGACGGCCATCCTGTGTCCGTTGAGGGAGGCGGAAAAGAAGTTCACGTGGATGATGTCGCGGCCGGAATCGAAATTTTGCTCATGGCGGACGAATCCAGGATCATTGGCGAGTCGTTTGCCTGTTACGATCAGTACATTTCCAGGTACGAGGTCGCTCAGTTGGCCAAAGAGATCTCCGGTAGTTCCAGCAAAATCAGTGGCGAACCAAAATCGCCAAAACACCAAATCATCACGGACAAAATTCGCTCGCTTGGAATGAATTTCGGCGGGAGAGAGAGACTGAAAACAACGATTGAACAACTGGTGAAATTCAAGTCTCTGTCATTCTGAAGCAGCTTGCGACTGAAGAATCTCCGCTGCTTTGCGTAGATCCTTCACCTCATGCCTCGATTCAGGATGACGCAGGTGCAAATCAACTTTGAATTTGCTCTAGCCCGCACTTCCCACAAGTCGTCAAGGCCGGCAACGAGCAAACGTTGTAATTGCCGGTACTGCAGCCGCTTTTCTGGAAGCAACGCAAAAACAGTTTGCAAGTCGAATTAGTGCCGTTTGCGCTGTTCCGGCAAAGCACATTCGCGACTTTGTTCCGGCCTACGTGAGAAATCCCGGCTGGGCTTGCTCGAATCAAGTTTCTTAATTGCCTTCGAGAATCCGCTCGAGATGCTGGATGTGATTTCTTACACCCTCGAGATCAGGATTGATCGACAACGCAAGTCGAAAGCAACCGAGAGCTGCAGAAGCATCGTCCAGCTGCAACAAGCAATGAGCCATTCCGATGGCGGCAGGGAAATGAAAACGATTACAATTCAGCGACTCTTTGCAGTCTTCCACGGCCGCCGTGTATTCGCCCATTGCACAATAAGCAATCGCTCGCTGGTTCCAGGCTTCGCCAAGCTCTGCGTTGTAAGCGATCAAGATTGTCGATTCTTCGATGACTTCTTCGAGTCGGTTTTGCGCCACCAGGCGATACAAACGGGCAACCGCCGATCGGTGCTCGGGAGTTCCTTGACGCCCCCATAACTGTCGGATTCCGTGATCTGCTAATAACCGGACTGCTCGATCACTATCTCGCAGCGCTCCGCCCAAAACCTCGTTCGAGTCAAAGTCTCCCAGGAAACCAATCGCAAGTGTCGAGGCTCGGCGACTGATGTATCCGCCATAGATGGCCAATCGATTTAGCGAACCAATATTGTATGATCTCGAAACCGCTTGGATAAACTTGGCCGAATTTTCATCGTTCAAGTATTGCTGGTACATTCTGTCCAGCAACGGATATCGGATGGGTTCTTCCGACATTGAAAACGAGCTCCAAGTTTTAC
>CAMYNE010000527.1 GCA_947259675.1 uncultured Pirellulaceae bacterium | reverse complement strand
TCGCCGGCGCCGATCCTGGCCAGCTGGACCAGCCGGGCAAACGCCATCGGCTCCATCATCATCCGTTCGACGCCGTCGCTGTGCAACCGGACATCGCCGTCCATGTAGGCGACCGATTTTTGATGTTCAGGCACAAACTGTTCGCGCGGGATGTCCGCCATCGCCGCGATCACCCGGCCGTCGGTGATGCCGTTCGGCCTGACCTGCGATTCGATCATATTCTCGCGTGCAACTTCAAGCGATCTGTATCGACAAGGAAAGCGGTTCCGTTCTTCATACGTCCGAACTGTTTGATATCAAACGACCACCGCTGCTTCATTCGATGAATAGTTTCGCTTCGCCCACGAGTGTCATCGATGGAGATTTTGTGTACTGCAATTTCGGGACGATGGGCACGGCTTGCCTTAATCGCTCCGATGGCAAAGTCGTGTGGAGAAACCAGGGACAGAAACTCGACCATGAAACGGGTCCGGGTTCTTCACCGATTATCTGGCAAGGCTTGTTGATTTTTCATTGTGACGGCACCGATCACCAGTTTGTCGTCGCCCTTGACAAAACAACCGGAAAGGAGATTTGGAGGCGAAACCGGTCGGGCAAGATGGATCCTACAGGCATGTTGAAAAAGGCCTATAGCACGCCCACCGTTCTGACGAACACGAAAGGTAAGGACGAACTTTTGTCAGCAGGAGCGAATTGGCTTTATTCCTATGATCCTGCAACCGGAAAAGAACTTTGGAAGGCTTCTTATGGTCAACTCGGTTTTTCGAACGTACCGCGTCCGATCGTCGGTGACGGCATGATCTATCTTTGTACTGGCTACATGAGGTCCGCGATGTTGGCTTTCAATTATGAGGGCAAGGACAACCTCGACGACTCGGATATCGTTTGGCGATACGATACTCAGGTCCCGACGATGCCCTCTCCGATTCTGGTAAACGATCTTTTGTTTATGGTCAGTGATCGCGGAATAGCGACTTGTCTGAACGCAAAAACCGGAGAGAAGAAGTGGCAGAAAAGATTGAGTGGCGAGTTTTCTTCTTCACCGATATTGGCGGACGGACATCTGTATTTTGGCAATCGTGCGGGCGATGTGATGGTCGTGAAGCCTGCTGCCGAATTTGAGCTGGTCGCAACCAACAAACTGGACTCCGCCGTCATGGCCACACCAGCCGCCAGTGGTGAGAACTTAATTGTGCGGACGGCAAATTCTCTGTATTGCATCCAGCAGAGCGATCGAAGTAACTAATCGCGAGACTAAGATTCAGAAATAGCTTTCACAGACCGGTGTTTTCGATAGCTTTTCAAAAGAACTTCCAACGCTCGTTCGCCTACGCAAAACCGATTTCCCGAACAACCATAAACGGCGATCACTTCAAATCCTCGCCTCTCCACGGCATGATCAAGCAGATCCTCCGCTGACAAACAGAAACGGCCCGCACGTGGTGTCAATTCGAAATGAATGTCGCCGATTCCATGGTACGCTCGGTAGACCACTTCGGTGCAAACCAGTTTATCGGATCGGCGAAAGTCAAACTCAAAATCGTACGACTTGCCTTCGTGTGTAATCGCTCGTGTCACGCCGTCTCGAAGCTGTTCTTTTGATAGCCTCGGTCGCAAAACGACAAACGCATCGACGTTGAGCGTATCATCCAGCTGCCGAAATAACACGCCATCTTTTCGTGCTTCAAGGACTCTCACCGGATCATCGCTGGTTTTCCATCGCTCGTCGGACATCTCAATTCCTAGTTTCCGACGCGATTCGGGAGTTCCAATGTGCAAAGCACCATGCGGCCAAAACCCGGGCAAGAACAAGTTCGAAGCAGCATCATCGTGACGCGTGATAATCACGTCTCCGGGTATTAACACTCTTGCGATTTTGCGACGAACGCCAGGCGTCACTCGTTTTCGCTTCCACTTCATCCGAAGCTCCGCAATCACGCTCCCCGACGCCTTGAACAGTGCAAACATCACGCTCTGGTATCCGGAGCGATGACGCCGAAATAACGAGTGGAGCCGGTACTTCAAATACCCCATCGCGTAGTAG
This sequence comes from uncultured Pirellulaceae bacterium, assembly GCA_947259675.1. Classification (GTDB taxonomy): domain Bacteria; phylum Planctomycetota; class Planctomycetia; order Pirellulales; family Pirellulaceae; genus Mariniblastus. Next base: position 883 of record CAMYNE010000527.1, on the reverse strand, counting down.
GTTGAACTGTTTTCGATGAACTCTTCTTCTTGTACCAAGACTTCAAGAACTGGCCCGATAACGGGATGCCCCTGGAATCTCATTAATTCTTCACGATGAGTCACCCAATAATTGACACCGTCCAGAAAAGTCAAAATGTTTGGAGGATAGGTCAAAGATCGGTAAATCTTCGTGAATTGCTTCCTCGGTATGCCAAACCTGGGTTCAGCCTCATCCAGTTTTTTTCGAATGACGTTGTCTTTACGGAAGGTATCGATCAAGAATCGCCCGGAGCGGACCAACAGGCATGCTGTACAGAACGCGACGATGAATAGTTCAGGGCGCTGCGGTTTCACCAACTTCAAGTCGGCTCGCACAAGAGGAGCCAAATCCAACAAGTTCGAAAACAATACGGCTCGAGTCGTTAGGTATCGCGAAAAGATATTTCTGACGACCTCGTCTTCGTCAGGAAGAAGATACCCTCGCTCCGCCCCCTTTAAGACTCGGGCAACGTCGTCTTTGATCGTGTCGTGTTGAGGCAACAGGGGAGCAACCGTCGTGATCGCTCTCGCCGCGCCCATGACGATTTTGTCGATTTCTGAATCTTGCATCATGCAGTATGTTTACCAGTACCACGCGAATCCAACGAGGCGAATTCTACACGAATATCGACCGCAGGCCAAAACGACGGGAAGCTACTCGATGGAAACAACTTTTCGTGCGCCGATTTCCAAACTAGAATCGGTGCACATTTTCCGACAATCCCGCGCAGGTCAAGAAATGAAACGATATAAAACCATTGAAGCCTGTTTGGATGATCTTGAGCAATGGAAAGACGAGATTTTGAAGATTCGCGATGTGCTCAGTTCCGCGGGACTCGAGGAGACGATGAAATGGGGAATGC
>CAMYNE010000526.1 GCA_947259675.1 uncultured Pirellulaceae bacterium | reverse complement strand
ATTCTACTGCAACCGTGCGATAAAATTTCTCGCTGTTAAGTCGACCGTCTTCGCTAATGGCGTATTTGAGCATCAGCTCGAAAACAGGTTTTGGATCAAAACCATGTTCGCCATATCGATGGATGGCGGCCGCCGCAGTCGGTTGATCGTTGCCTCGAATTGCCTCTTCCGCCACACCTAGAATTTCTTTCGCATCATTGGTTGTCACTTTTTCAAAATGATCTTCCAGCGGATAGGGGTCGGTATCCCATCGGAAATATCGTCCGGTATGCCAGGCCGAAACCAGCAGTCCAACTTTGGCATTCAAGTCGTTTGAATGACGAATCATGTTCCGCCAGGCATTCGCGGTGTCACTGCCGTGTACGCCCGCCGAGGCACCATGAGTTCTCAGCGGATTACCCGACTGCCGAAGTGTCAACTGATTTGCGGCCAACGAGATCGCCTGGCAAATTGCTTTCGGCGATACCCCTTCGGCTAATGCAGCAGCAATCGCAGAACTCGCTTCGAATTTGTTCGAATCGTAGATCGTATTGGCCATGCTTTCGACCCATTCGTCACCTGGCTCTCTTGTGCCAATCGGTTTTTCTGCCAACTTGAACTCATCCAACAGCTTCGGAATATGCTGTCGGATCGGCGAGGCTGATCTGCCTTTCGCAATTCGATTCCGCTCGAAATCGACACAATGGCGAACACATTGTCGCAGCATGGTATGGGCATGTTCTTGTCCCGCAACATCGATCAATCCAAAGCCTCGATAAGCTAATACGAATCGATGCACATCCACTTCGTCCGCAATCGTATACAACAGTGTATCGAAAGCGATTTGTTTGTCCTTTTCAGCCACAGTTGCAAATAACTGTTCCGCACGATCCATGTCGGCCTGGCGGACGAGCTTGCGGAGCTCTGGGCCAAAGCGTTCAGAGGTTACGGGTTTGAGATCGGTCGCGTTTTCAACAGGTTTTAGTGTGCGACGATGCGGGCCAAACTGTTGAATGCGACTTGAGTTTCGGTAAAGCACCTTTAAGACGGGCAACGGTTTTCGCCTGTCTGGCAATTCGTTCGCCATTTCCAAAGCGGGGATTAAGGCCATTTCGGCGTGGTAGCCGACATAATCTTGTCCACCAAACGTTTCGGCATTCGCCAAAGCGGCCGCCGCAATGAGTTCTCTCAACGAAACGGAACCGGCCGAGATTTCTTCCGCCATTTTGATTTGCAGCTTGTCAGGATTCATCTCCTGCATTCGACCGACCCAGGCAGCAAGATCGTCGTGAGCTGCTGTTGTTGATGGTCGCAAATCGACCTGACTGGCTACTCCTAATTCGATCGCCAGGTTTCCTCCTAAACCCGCGACAAGCATTCCGCTGCCAACGTTGTGCATGAATCGACGTCGAGAATGAGTGGACATTGACATCTCCCTGAAAAAGGTTGTCGGTACGTCGTAGATTCTCGCGTATTTTCGTTCAAAGCTCCAGCAATTTAACCGGCAAAAATCCCGTCGGCTCGGGGCAAGGCCCCCCCGAAAGGCTTGTGCCGGATCCGCGAGCGACAAATAGGATCGAGTGACGGTGGCACCAACGAACCGCCTCGATGACCTCTTCTTCCGTCTCCGGGATCACGACGGCGATCGGTTTTTCGGCAAAAGCCGTTAAGCCATCCGACTGGAATGCAACCATGCACCCTTCAGAGTCAAGCAACCGATCCGGCGGAAAAATGGAAGCAAGCTCTCGGAATTTGGAATTGGACCTCATTCGAGTATTCCTAACAGCGCCAGTTGAATGTTGCCAGTTCTCCAATTAGGTTATTTACGTGACCTTTAGCCAATTTCCTTTCGGAGAGCCTTTCAAAAGAATTGTTGACAATTGCCTTTTCATTGTTAAAAACGAGGGTGATTGCGGGTTTTCTTTTTATCCAGGGACGGCTGGATTAATGAATGGACAGGAACTTCGTTGCAAAATTCGAATACCAAAGTTTTTTGCATCGTTTCCAGGCCAACAAATAGCTAGATATTTTGGCTGGTTGGCGGAAATTGGTCTGTGGAACGACGAATAAGTCTCGAATTTTTTTGCTTGTTATTGTGATAACGCGCAAACAGAATTGATACACAATTTAACCATTGCTTCCCCGTGAATTTCGTTCGCCTCGACTTTGAAATCTTGTGATTTCAAGCAGGCAAAAAGCAATTGCAATAAACAATTGTTGTTTTGAATCGGAATGGGAAAGCTGATTTTCGGTCGAAGAGGCAAAACCGATGAATCAAGCGATTTCAATCAAGAATGAGAGATCCGTCGAGAAGGGGCGTGAGAAGATCGTTCCCACTGCGGACGTAAAATCGGTGCTGTTTGTTTGCAAGTGTAACATTTGTCGCTCTCCCGCCGGTGAATCCGTCTTGCAAAAATACGTACTCGATCAGAATTTAGAGTCGAAATTTTATATTGATTCGGCCGGTATCGACCTGGACCCCGCGAGACCGTCGTTTTCGATGCGGTGGGTTACTTTTTGGCGGGGGTATCGACTCAAACAACGTTCGCGACGTGTGATGCGAACTGATTTGAACAAGTTTGATTTAATAATCGCGATGGATCAATCGAATTTTGATGCCCTTCATATCTTACATTCCAGCCCAAAGTCGAAAATCAGATTGCTTAGTGATTTCCTGCCACCCAATTCGCGGCGCGAAGTTCCAGACCCCATGAACCGCTCCAATCGAACCTGCAACCGAGTCTACGACATGCTGGAAATGGCTTGCCCGAATATTGTTGAATGGTTGCAAAGCCGCGACAACAAGGAAATGGGTTCTTCTTAGGCAAAATTCGAGATATCTCGATTGGTTTGCATGATGCACGTGAACCGCATCTTCTCTTGGTTGCGGGTTTCAATTTGTAGCAATGAATGCGAGAGAGAGAGACTTTTGAGAGACTTGTTTGACC
>CAMYNE010000525.1 GCA_947259675.1 uncultured Pirellulaceae bacterium | reverse complement strand
CTCCTGATTTTGGTAAGTGCAACACGCTCTAAGATCGGTTATATGCGGTGTCTGCGCGGCCTGGATTAAGCCATCAGCAATTAACTTGATTTCGCGTTCGAATCGCGAATAATAGTGACGACTACTTTGGGCAGAAGTAGTCAAAAAAGGTACAGGTCATGCGATTTATTTATCGATCAAGTTCTGTGCCGACATTGTCATGTGTCGCGCTGATCTTGGCATTTAGCGTTGGTGAATTGTGCGCACAGAATCAAAAAGTCTCGGTTCCTGTTCCGCCTGGCGAGAACGCGAAGCAGTCCGCACTTAATCTTCTTGGCGTCCGATGGGAGAAGAATTCGAGCAACCGCGAAAGTTCTGCGAAGGAATTAGAGAGCTTTCCCAATGACCCAGATGTTCTGCTGGCCTACACGATTAATCGAATGCAGCATCGACGTTACAAGGACGCGCTGGAGTCGGCGCAAAAACTGAGCAAAGTTGCACCTGATGAGCTGAACGGGGCAGTCCTCCACATTTGGTTGGAGACGTTGAGCGATAATTTCGAAGAAGCGCTGATCGCCATGCTGTCGCTTGGCCGGCAAATGAATGGCAGACAAGATCTGGACAATGCTTCCAAAGAGTGGACCCTGAGACGAATTGGTCGACTGGTCGGTTACATGCAGGGTCCCGCAAAATTCGATACGGACCCTGATCTGTTAACCGCGGCGATAATATCCGTGACTCAAGGCTTGACCCCCAATCAGTTGGAAGTCTTCAACAATAATCGTGAAAAAGTTCTTAAAAAGTACGAACAGCTAACGGATTCGAACGTTCAAATCGTCGCTGCGGCGCGTCAAAAGGCAGCGGCTGACAACGCAAATCAGACGCGAACACTGGCGGCTCAAAATCAGGAGTTCGACGAACTGGCAAGCCAGCTGGAACCAAAGATCGAGGTTCTCCGAAATGAGGGATTGCAAAAGCTGGATCAGATTCGAGCCGAGGCCTCACCGCTTCAACAGGATTTGTCTTCGCTGAGTAATCAGATTGGCTACGTCAATTATAATCTCAATAGCCTCTATCTCCGTCTCGCTTACTGCAGACACAACCATCGATACGCCAGGGGTCGCCGGGGAGGCGTTGTGTATGTTGATCCCATTTACTCGAATTCGGTTCTGATTTCGTATGCGATTCGAGATCAACTTTACGAACTCGGCCGACTTCGTAATCTTTATGACTCCGTTGCAAATCAATTGGCAGTTTTGGAGGAGAGAGGCTATCAGATTCAAAACGAATATGATTTGGCAATTGGTAATATGAACAGCGACCTCGAAGCGCTGGAAGATGAAAAGCAAAGAAACATCCGGCAACTCGACAATCTTGCCAGAAGGCCCCAAAAAGTTGCTCAAGGAAAAATCGGCTCGCTGCGAAATCGGGCGGAAGCACTGAAAACGTATGATCCAATCTCGTTAGAGGTTTACCGACAGATTCTCATTCAAAAGCTGAAATGACGAAGCGTATCATTCATTCAATAATTGGCTTGCCATTTCGGCGACAGCTTTTCCCATGATCTGATAACCCTGGTCAATGCAGTGACCATCGGGCATGAACAACTCATCTCGTTTCTGCCGACGTAATGCAACATCGAATCGTTCGCGAATTCCGATGACTCGTACCGAGGTCTGGCTGGCGAGCCTGTTGAAAATCGCCTCCACCTCGGGAATTGGAAATGGATAGGTTAGCAGAACGGGTTGCGCACCATGAGCCACACACCGGTCGATCATCTGGCGAACATGCGATTCAAGAACCCGACAATGCTTCTCATCCAGCCCGGATTTTGCCGAGAGGGGATCGAGAGAAACCAGCAATGCCTTGGCCATGCTCTGCTCGTCCGGTTTGTCATGGGCACTGATGTGAAAAAAACAATCCAAAAGGACAGACTAACACAAAATAGACAACATTGACATTAAACATCCAAAGACATTGGGCGCAAGTCCGGCGAGATTGCGTTCTCGCTTTCAATTCGAACCAAATACATTGATCGGCATCTAAGAAGCTAAGCTTTTGGCTCGGTTAAGATGTGGCTCGGTTCAGATGCACGTCCTTTTAATTCTTCATCAATTTTCGCAACCCTATTTACCCACATATATCTCCGAAGCCCCGAAATTTTCTTGCTATTCAATTTGATGCGAGGACAATCTACAGCCGGACCGATTTCAATTCCGGCTGATTTGGAGACCTATCATGAAACGCCGCAGCAACGCGTCAATTTATTCGCTCGCTGTGAGTCTTTTTCTTTTGGCAGTGGTTCCTGCCGCAATTACACGCGGCCAAGAGGCCGTCGATGAGGCCAAGTTCACAGGAACGCTGGACACGGGTGGTACGGTAAACGCCGCGACGAATTTTTCGCCAGATGGAAAGGCAGTAACGGCCTTGTTTGATAATCTGTCGGTCGCCCTCGGCGGGGTCAAGGACGAAGCGTTAACCGCGACCAAGACTGCAACTTTGAATTTCCCGGTCAGTGGCGATTTCAATGGCGTCATGTTTACCCATCACTTGCGCGGGTTCGCCAACGCGCAGGACGCTCAAGTCACTTTGCTGATCAAGTCAGGTGGCGCATCACAGACTTTCAGTCTTAACAAGCTCAAACAAGCTCAACAACGATTTCTTTTACGCCGTTAACTCGACGTCGGCCCCGGGGGCCAAGAGTCTGAGCGTAACAATTGAGATTAAAGCTGAGCGAAAGGCAACCAACCCGGAGGACGAATTCAATATCCAGATGGACAGCTCGAACATCTCGATCAAGCCAGAGCCGGTGCCAATGCCAATTTGTTCACCGGTTTGTTGCCAACCAGTCTACATCAACCCTTGTTGCTGTTGTCAGCCTCAAACCGTTCGCCGACGCTTTTTTCGACGACGGTAATCGTCGTGGCATTCAAAACCAAATTGCGGCCGATCG
>CAMYNE010000524.1:2372-5311 GCA_947259675.1 uncultured Pirellulaceae bacterium | reverse complement strand
GTGCATCTCAAGAGAATCAATGTCCGATATTATCGCGACTAGGAATTCCGAACCTAGATTTTGGCGTTGTAGTTCGTAGAAATCGGCAGCAAGCTCTATGTCTTCGCGTGCCTCAGGGAGAATACGAACGATCATTTGTAGCGATTTGAAAGTTGCTTTTTAACGTCTGCCCAATCTTCGAATTCTGTATCACCATTCAATACGGATTGGCGACGTCGCTCAAGCAGATCGCCGTGCCAAGTTGGCGAAGGCAATTCTTCGGGGCGCTGAGTCAAATCCGCCCAAATGCGCTCCATTAGGTGCAATTTTTGGTCTATCGACATCCCGTCTAGTGATATTTCTGCATTACTCATTCATTGGCTCCGGAAAAGTCCAATCGATTATACCACAAAGTTTTCGCAAGCAAAGCGAAAGAAGAAACGTCGATTGACAAACTCGTTGCTTTTCCAGTAGCCATGCGTCAATTATTGTTTTTGAGTCATCACTTAGATCGCAGAGCGATCAGCGACGTTGTCGTCCGTTACGATCGCGGGTGGGTTCAGCTGTTTCACCCTTACCGACGACCCGTCGGGAGTGAAGCGATAAATCCGATCGGCAAATTTCTCGAATAACGATGCATCGTGATGTGAAATCATGATGACTTGAAAATCAAGTTCGCGTGCCGCGCGGTGAACGATGTTGACGAGGCTTGGTACCAGCTCCGGTCGCAACCAACAGTCCTGCTCGTCCAGCACCAGAAATCGACGGTGCTCCGATTCATCCAATGTCGCCAAGGCAAACATTCGCAATCCAACGCTGAGAATATTTTGAACCGATCCACCTTGCCCGCGCTGGATATCTTCTTCAAATCCGTCACGCTCGACCAGAAAATCGACCACAGCTGAGCCTCGTTTGAAATCTGCCTTGGCCCGAAACTCGATCGGTTGATCGAGGACTTCCTGGAGGGCAACGGTTAATTGCGTCTCCAACACGCCGAGCACTTCTTCAAACAGTTCTTCGCTCAGTTTCTCCAGCGCATCGGTAACATCATTTGAAATGCTCAAATATTTTTGTAGCGTTTCAATTCGCTTGGTGGTTTGTTTGAGTCGTTTCTCTTCTTGATCCTGACGCCAGCTGAGACGATCAACCAGTTTTCGCCCAAGCTTCGGAGGTCGAAAATCTGTTTCGTGAGTCGCGGGCTTCGGTTCGCGAATTCGAGTTGTGGGGTTCGTCTCAGGCATTATCGTGTTTAGTTGATTAACTAAGTTGGGTCGAATCGGTCCAGTCATCCTGAAGGAGCCTAGGCGACTGAAGGATCTCTCGTGTTGTTGCGAGAGATTCTTCGGTCGCTAAAGCTCTCTCAGAATGACTATTTTTCATTCGGCCTCTTCCAATTCAGTCTCGACGAATTGTTCGTTGATTTGAACCAAGTGCTGCTCAATATCGTCGAGAGACTTCTGGTAGCGAGCCCGTTTCTGCTCGTTTTCCTTTTTCATTTTTTTGAGACTGGATTTAAGCTCATCCAGGTCGTCTGAACCCCACTTATCGAGGGCCTCTTTTTTGATCTCATTCAGTTTTTCAAGCGCCGATTTTTTTTGGACTTCGACGACCAGTTTCTGTTCCTTAAAGTCTTCAAATCGAGCCTGTAACTCCTCGATCGTCTGGCTTGTTGCATTTTTCTCAGGCATTTGCAAGCTCCGTTTGCGTTATTTCTTTTGCCAATTTACGAATTTCGTCGGCGACCGCATCGTCAAACTGAACCAGATTTTGTTCGAGGAATTGATGGAGTCCCGCGCCGCTTTGAGTCTTTCTCGACACCAGTTCTTTCAGCCCGGAAACGAATCCGGAAGTCGCTGGTTGAGAACTGGCAATCAACTGAGCTTCAAAGAAGACGTCATCAAATGCTTGATGCGGAACTGCGATATCTGTGATGGTGTAATCGTTTGGGGCGACGTCAATTCGCAAAACATGCGGGATATGTTTTTTGTTGCGATCACTGCGATTGCGTCGGGTAATGTTTCCCGGATTCATCCATGTTGTTTTGCCGCACTGAATGGGTTCTGACTGTTTGTGAATGTGACCGTTGATGACAAGATCAACATTCTCAATCTCATGTGGCTTCAGGTATCCACCGTCGTACCCGGGAAATTCAACATCGTGATGCGTTAGCCAGACCACCCATGGCTCGCCTTCAAACAGCGATTTGGCAGCCGTTCGCTCGATCTCAAACTTTTCCGGAATCGGATTTCGATAAGACGAACCGCCGACGCAGACGACTCGACCATTCATTTCGCCTCGCCAGGGATTCTGATAATCCACGAGTCTAAGGCATCCGGATTTGATCAACAGCGTTAAAGAATCGTTCTCATTCAAAACAGTTTCGGCACAGTCGTGATTACCAAAAATCCCAATCGAATCACTGTTGCGCATCATTTCGATCAGCCGCGCCAACATCCAAGTCGGATTATCGCGCGGGTTTTGAAACATATCCCCAAGGAATGTTGGCAGCAAATTATTTTTTCGTGCATACTGCAAACACCATTCAACTTTGCCCAGCACAACCTCCGGAAAATCGTCGCGACGAAAATCCGGTTGGCGACCTTCCAGATGAGGATCTCCGATAACCAGCAAACCGGTGTAGCCGTCCGGTGGCTTCTTATTCATTGCGACCTCCCTGGCATGAATGAGTCGCGCCGGCTGACACTAGATTTGCTACTTCGACGGGGCCTCGACAAGTTGGGCAAACGGGATTTGCCGCGGCCCATGATTCGATTTCCGAGATGGCATTCGCCAGTTTTTTGTTGGCTTTGGCAAGCTTTGTATCCAGTCGTTTTCCTAATGCGTTGTGTTTTTCAATTTTCTCGATAATTGCGGACAGCGGCCTTTCATCGCAGAGCTGAGGTGGATCCTGGACTCGGTTCAGCTCCACCAAATTCAGCCCCAGTTGCTTGATCGTTTGT
>CAMYNE010000524.1:0-2325 GCA_947259675.1 uncultured Pirellulaceae bacterium | reverse complement strand
TGGAGCGGCAAGCGGTTCAAAAGCTTGCTCAAGGGCAGCGTTCTTGTTGCCAAGGAAATTCGTTTTTTCAAACTGCGTCACCAACCGCTGCAATGACTCCGTATCTGCGAAATCGGGCGGTGCATCCAGGGCCGCATAGCCTTGCGACAGCATTTCATGACGGGCCAATTCGCCTTTGACGCGTTTGATTTTCGCGACGACATTTTCTTTCGTTTCGATGCGATCGCAATCGACATTGATTTGAAAGAACTGCTTCTCGCAATCCTCAACGCGTTTTTGCAATTCCTGAACCGGAAGCAACTTCTCAAGCGACCTTGCGATTTCGTCTCTTTCCAGCTCCAGCCGATTTTGTTCACGCTTGGCATCGCGAACTCTCTGTTTGTGCAGGGCTTGCATTTCAACCAGTCGAATTGCGTCTGACGAAGAAGCAAAAAACTCGGCGGCGGCTTTGGGCGGGTCGTTGAGCAGGAAAATTGGCCTTTTTTGCTCGCCAAAATGAATGTCGAAATCGACTTTGTCGGAAGAAACTCGCGGCAGCCGCAAAGCTGCATGAAGCTCAGGAGGAACACCCTGCTTCAGGCGATCGAAGGGTTTGTCGTTGATCAAATACTTTGGCGAGCCATTTTTTTTGCGACTCCATTCAACTACGTGCCCGTCATCGGTTTCGACGATAATCTGACAATTCTTTTGCTCGTGCCTGAGCACGTAGGTCGAATTATCGTTGTGACAAAGAACCTGCAACGCCGTCACCACCGCACTCTTGCCGCAGTTATTCGGACCAGCTAGCACCGTTAGCCCAGCAGCCGGTTCGATAACCGTATGCTCGTGGGACATAAAATTGATCAATTCAATCCGTTTGATCACGGTATTGGCTCTGCAAATCAAGGAATGCGGTGGCCGAACGTGAGAAGCGTTCCATCTAAATTGTCGCGGCAGGTGTGACACGTTAGGTCACACTGCGGTTCAATCCCTCAAATTATTGAGATTTATTGCCTGAAGGGAAGGGTTCGACAATTCGGAATGCGGGATGAGCTGACGGCTTCGTGCGAATGAGGCCGATTTATGGCTGTTCCTGAACGAGCCGACTGATCGCCTTGAATTCGGGCGAGCCCGCTTTTTCGCACCACTCGAACAAGACCGCTTCGGTTGTGGTCGGCGTTGCCCCCGCGTATTCCATCCTCCGAATCGCCGTCAGATGGTCAATTTCATTCCGTGAACCAATGGCGTCGACGCAGATATACACGTCGAATCCGGCAGCCATCAAGTCGAGTGCCGTTTGCCCCACGCAGACATGCGTTTCAATACCCGTTAGCAAAACCTTGCTAATTCCGTTGGAACCGAGGTCGTCGATCAACTCGCTACATTCTCGGCAGCTGAACATCGTCTTTTCTGGTATCTCCTCGGTTAACCGAGTTGCCAATTCGTCGACCGTTCCACCTAGCCCTTGAGGATATTGTTCGGTTGCGCCAATTCGCACACCTAACGTCTTGGCTCCTTCGATTAAACGGCGAATGTTGAATACCAAGCTATTATGCTCGTGAATAAAAGGTAGCAACTTTTCCTGGACGTCAATGATAATTAACGCGGAATCGTCACGATTCATCAACAACGGGCTTCGCCCGCTGAATTTGCACGTGGAATTTTCGTCAGTCATTTGATTTCTCCAGACGAAAAGATACCCGCCGGACAATTCTGGCTCAACCGACGATCGCAAGATGTCCGATCCTGGGCAGTCACTAGAATACAAAAGAGATTTTGATAAGAATATGGTTGCTCAGTTGGGCGGCGCCGTGTTCGCGTTCAACCGCGTGCCCATCGGGCCGCGCGCGGGGCGATGGGCACGCGGTTAAACAATTTTTCTGCGGAGCGATTAAAGGGGCGGGAGTCTTTCAAAACGCATTTGCCTTCGCGAATCCGGTTGACCAACAAAGACCGACCCCTAACTACAAAATCGAATTTACTAGCTTCCCATTTGACGGTGTTCTTTAACCCAAGTTGTTTTGATGAAGTTTCACGCGACCACCATTCTTACGGTCAGCCACAACGGATCGGTTGCCATGGGTGGCGACGGCCAGGTTACACTTGGCAACGCCATCATGAAGGCCGATGCGATGAAAATCCGCAAGTTGCTTGAGGGCAAAGTTCTTTGTGGATTCGCGGGAAGTAGCGCTGATGCATTTGCGTTATTGGAACGATTTGAAGAACAATTGAAAGCTTCACCGGGTAACGTTCCACGTGCGGCAATTGAACTGGCCAAGAGATGGCGTATGGACAAGGCGCTGCGGCAGCTGGAAGCATTACTGACTGTCACCGACGGTCGGAACA
>CAMYNE010000523.1 GCA_947259675.1 uncultured Pirellulaceae bacterium | reverse complement strand
GCTACCGAACCAGGTTGGACCAGACGACATTAGCGGCGCGGTGTTTGCCAAGGCCAGCCGATCGGGCAAGGCATCGCAGCCGCCGGAGGTTTCGTTCAAGAACCGTGCTGCGTGACGAGCAACATGTAGCTGCATTGAACGGAATAAAAGGAAGCGTTTGCGGGTAGCTGAAGTCGTGAGACTTCAGAGAACCACCATGCCCGAATTCTCACCAGTCCGGCTACAAAAATCTGCAAAAACTACTTTCGCTTGATGCCGTATTCATCGATTTTTCGATAAAGCGTCGCCCGGCTGACACCGAGGAGTTCGGCCGCTTTGGGAACGCTGCCGTTGGTGCGTTTGAGTGCGTCGCCAATTAACTTGCGTTCCCAGTGATCGATCCGGAGCGTTTCGAACTCGGTTACGCCTGTGTCTCTGATGCCAATGTCTTCCAGTCGAATTTCTTTTGCTTCAGACATCACGACGGCACTATCAATTACATTTCGCAGTTGTCGCACGTTCCCCGGCCAATTGTAGGACAGCAGTCGAGAACTGGCTTTTTTTGACAGCTGCAGGTCAAATTTTCCGTGTTGATTACGAAAGTGTTCGAGGAAGAAATCGATCAACATCTGGATATCGTTTTCGCGATCTCGCAAAGGCGGAATATAAAGTTCGTACACGGTCAAGCGATAGAACAGATCTTCTCTGAATTTTTTCTCTGCTACGAAGTCTTTCAAGTCGCGGTTGGTCGCGCAAATGACTCGCACGTCGACTTTGACTTCTTCCGTACCTCCGACGGGCAGAAACGGATGTCCTTCGAGAGTTCTCAGTAGTTTGGCCTGGCCTTCTAGTGTCAATTCCCCAATTTCGTCCAGAAAAAGCGTGCCCAGATCTGCTTGTTGGAACCAACCGAAATGATCGCGGTCAGCGCTGGTGAAGGAACCTTTTTTGTGTCCGAAAAGTTGGCTTTCCATCAAGTCCCGTGGAATTGCTGCGCAGTTGACGCTCAACATCGGGCGATCCGCGCGCGGGCTGGCACGGTGCAGGGCTCGGGCGACCAGTTCTTTACCCGAACCGCTTTCACCGCGGATCAAGACACAGCCAGTCGCTTTCGCGACGCGTTGAATTTTCGATTTGAGCTCGAGCATTTTCGGGCTTTCCCCAAGCAGCTCATCAAAGGTCGCCGATTTCTCGACAAGTCGTGAATGGTCGGCGGCCAACGAGGCTTGGCGGTTGGCCCGGTCCAGCGACCGCACCATAATGTTGGCCATCGCACAGGCCAGCTGGAAATGGGAATCGTGAAACGGTTTGTTCTGGCGGTAAAGGTGAATCGCGCCTGTGACTTCTTCTTCCGAGATCAAAGGGACACAGATTGAATCAGCAAACCGTTCCGTTGATTCCTGTTCAATTCGAATCGCCCGTTTTTGCGATACGACTCTCCGAGTCAACTCTGCATTGAGCTGCAAGTTGTTTGACTGGTCCTCTGGAAAGACGATCTTGGGCGTGAGTTCACCCTTGTCGTTCAGCCACAAGAATCCGGCTGCTGAAGCGTTTGTACGATCGAAAAGTCGTCGCATGCAAATCGCGATAACCGATTCCGGGTCATCAATACCCAAAAGTTTTACGCTTAACTGAAACAGGAAAAAGAAATCCTGGCCCCAGTTATGACCCTTGAGAAAGTTAAGTGTGTACTGTCCCATCTCGCGCGGATTCATCGATTCGTCAAGAATGATGGTGTGACTGGTTGATTTGGGTTCCGCGTCTTCGCCCGTTGGGACAATCGTTTCATTCAGGGTGAACGTAAAGGAACAGCTACCAAGACGAAGTTCCGTACCATCGCCAAGTTTTGCTTGATCGATCGTTTGACCGTTGACATAAGTACCGTTGCTACTCTCGTTGTCTTGAACCCACCAGCCGTCGTCGTCTTTATATACATGAGCGTGTACACGAGAACATTGCGGATCGTTCAAAACGATCTGACATTTCCAGTCGCGTCCGAGCAAATTTTGTTCTGCTGGATCGAGCTCAAATCGCGCTCCAGAATTCGCTCCGGCGTTCATCAAAAGGAAGGCTGGCACTACTCGATTAAACCTGTCTAAATGGGGCTCGGCAAAACTTACGAACGGAATAAACAAGCCGGGTCAAGGTTAACGAAGTCACGAAACAAAGCCTGTCAATCCACGTCCAGAATTCAGAATCAAGTTGATCGTTGGTGATCAAGTCTGTTGGTTATTCCACCGAAACGCCATTGTAAATTGCCAACTCCATTCAGTCGATAAACAGGGAAACTTATTTCAAAGTTGGAATCCGAATGACGAATTCGATCGAATATGGTGTTTGGGGAGGTCCGATAAACAGGAAGTGGGGTTTAAAACTCAGATGTCCAGGGCGGAATTGCCGATCCATTCTGAACCAATCGCAGTTTTCGGTTCGTATGTATAATGTTGAATTCAGCTATCTTGGATAAGTCAGAAATTCGAGCCTTGCTGGTCAGGCATTGAGTTAAAATCGCTCTTGCCGCCACAATCCCAAGACTCTAGGATTCGACTGTCCCATAGTGTTAAAATACGAAATCTGAGCCAACTCGGATATCACCTATTGAGGAAGAAGTATGCATTCAAGACAACCCAACGTTTTTTTCCTGTTTTCATTTCATTCCTTGTGCCGAAAAACTGTCTTCGGTGCGTTGGTTGTTGCGACTCTTACTTTCGGTTTGAGTTCTTTGGTTGCCGAAGATTTTGGCAAGCCCTCTCCGGCTGATCGTCAGGTGTCGGTGCTGGTTTCGACATTGATGACGCAAGACCACCTCTCATCCCGGAAACTTGATGACGCGATATCACAGCGAGCTTTTGACACTTACATCAAGAGTCTCGATCCGATGAAGGTTTATTTCCTTCAATCTGACATCGATGAGTTTACAGGATATCGATCCAACCTCGATGACCAGATGAGGAAAGGTG